>CAYWBD010000184.1:0-7097 GCA_964456315.1 uncultured Thermoflexus sp. | reverse complement strand
GCAACTCTGGCGGCCCGCTGTTCGACCGCCTGGGCAGGGTCATCGGCGTCAACACTCAGATCCGCAGCGACTCCCGGCAGAGCTCCGGCGTGGGCTTTGCGGTGCCCGTGGACCTTGCCAGCAGGGTGGTCCCGTCGCTCATCTCTGACGGCACGTATGAGTACGCCTACCTCGGCATTAGCGGCGGCGACGTGGACGCTAGCGTGCGGGGGGCCGCCGGGCTCCCGGACGACCTGCGCGGCGCCCTGCTCAGGGACGTTATCGCCGGGGGGCCGGCAAGCGCCGCCGGTTTGGTGCAGGATACTGGCGCGAGGTCCCGCACCGGCCTGCTCCAGTCCCCGAACCACGACGGCGACATCGTTACAGAGATCGATGGCCGCGCGGTCAGGTCGATGGACGACCTCATCGCCCTGCTGGCGCTCTACACATCTCCGGGCGAGACCGTAGAAATGAAGGTCTATCGGGACGGCAAGCTCGTCAGCGTCGACGTAAGGCTGGGCAGCCGGCCACGGCAGTAGGCCCGAACGACCTGCCAACGGCCAGTGCCGGGCGCACACGACTTCCCCAACACTCCCTCCCTGGCAGAGGCCCCTCCCACCGTGCGCGGGAGGGGCCTCTTAGTTTGTGGGCAGGTCGAGGAGCTAACCGCAGCCCCCGGCCGCGCATGAACGGCGCAACGGGCTGCCCCCCCGGCCGCGTCTGTCAGCTGGATTGGGATAAAGTTGCAGCCGAGATGTGACACGCTGGCTTTGCCCGCTCCGAACAGGTGTGCTAGTCTCCTCCCGTCGCGTTCAAGGACGCACTCCAGCCCCCGCCTGGCCGACTGGGCCAGCAGGCGAGGCGCCACGTCGTCACAGGAGACTCTCATGCCACACGCATCAGCCGTCGCTGAAGATCACAGGAACGGCGTTTTGGCCGACCGCGAAAAGACCCTCGAGCTAGCGCTCGCCCAGATCGAAAAGGCCTTCGGCCGTGGCGCAGTGATGCGCCTGAGCGAAACTGCCGCCGCCGGCCGTTCGGTCGACGTCATCCCCACAGGCTCCATCGCGCTCGATATGGCGCTAGGAGTCGGCGGCCTTCCCAGAGGCCGGGTCGTTGAGATCTTCGGCGCGGAGTCAGCAGGCAAGTCCACCCTCGCCATGACTATCATCGGCCAGGCGCAGAAGAAAGGCGGGACCGCGGCTTACATAGACGTCGAGCATGCTCTCGACCCTGCGTATTCCAAGGTCTGCGGGGTCGACATCGAAAAGCTCCTTATCTCCCAGCCGGACTCCGCCGAGCAGGCGCTGGAAATCACCGACTACCTCGTGCGCTCCGGGGCGCTCGACGTGGTCGTCGTGGACAGCGTGGCCGCGCTCGTGCCGTCCGCCGAACTGGAGGGCGAGATGGGAGACACCCACATCGGCCTCCAGGCCCGGCTCATGTCTCAGGCCCTGCGTAAGCTCACAGGCTCCATCAGCAAGACGAACACCGTCGCCATTTTCATCAACCAACTGCGGGAAAAAGTGGGAGTCATCTTCGGCAACCCGGAAGTGACCCCGGGCGGCAGGGCCCTCAAGTTCTATAGCTCCGTGCGTATCGACCTGAGGCGCATGGAGTCGATCAAAGTCGGCAATGACATCGTCGGCAACCGCGTGCGCGCCAGGGTGGTGAAGAACAAGGTCGCCGCGCCGTTCCGGACCGCCGAGATTGAGATCCTCTTCAATGAGGGCATATCTGCCGAGGGCGCGCTCCTCGACGTGGGCGTGGAGCGCGGCGTGCTCAAGAAGAACGGGTCGTTCTTCTCGTTCGGCGACACCCGCCTCGGACAGGGCCGCGAAGCTTCGCGCGAGTTCCTCAAGAAGAACCCAGATGTCCGCGACAAGCTCGAAAAAGAGATCCGGTCGCTGGCGCCCGCTCCCGGTGCTGCGACAGAGGAGTCTGAACCTGCGAGCGGCGCAGGATAAGCAGCCCCCCCGCCATGCCCGGCCGCGCCGCGGAGCGCGCTCGGTGTCTGAGTTTAGCCGCGCCGTTGAATCGGGGCTGCGCCAGGCCGGCGTCGACTTTGCCCGGCCCCTGCTCCTGGCAGTTTCAGGCGGGCCTGACTCCACCGCGCTGCTCCTCGCATGCTCTCACCTCCAACATGAACTCGGCCTCGAAGTCACCGCCGCGCACTTCAATCATCGACTACGCGCCGGCGCGGCCGAAGACGAGACCTATGTAAAAGAGCTCTGTGGCCGGCTCGGTGTCCCTTGCGTCACTGGCGAAGGTGACGTCGCCGCGCATGCAACGTCCAGGCACGCGTCGCTCGAAGCAGCCGCCCGCGACCTCCGCTACGGGTTCCTCGCCCGTGCCGCCGCCGAGTCTGGCGCGCAGGGTGTCGCGACCGGTCACACCCTCGAGGACCAGGCCGAGACCGTCATCCTGCACCTGGTCCGCGGCTCCGGCCTGACCGGCCTCGCCGGGATGCGGGCCCGGTCGGAGAGGCAGCCTTCCGGCGGAGCCTCCGCGCTTATCGTGTTTAGGCCGCTCCTACACCTGCGCCACGCCGAGACCAGGGCGTTTTGCATGGAGCGCGATTACGAGCCCCGTGAGGACCCCAGCAACCGTGACCTCCGCTTTGCGCGCAACCGGGTCCGCCTGCGGGTCCTGCCGGAGCTCGAAAAGCTCAACCCACAGGCGATACAGGCCATCGCCCGCATGGCGGACACCGTTCCCGGCGAACTGGAAGTATCGGAGCTGGTCCTGCAAAAGCTGCGCAGTGAACTCGCCGGCCCGTGGCCCGGCGAACTCATGCGTCGGCCGCTTCGAGAGCTGCCACCTGCCCTCGTACGCCGCCTGTTGCTCGGCGCGTACAAAGAGGCAGCAGGCACGACCGAGGGCCTGACCAACGTCCACATCGAAGACATGGCGCGGGAGTTGCGCCAGGGCGCAGGGAGGTCACTCGACCTCCCACGTGGCGTCCGGTTCCAGACCACCCACGACTATGTCCGCCTGGCGCCTGCCTCTGGCGGCCCGGCAGACTGCCCGTTCCCGGCCGAGGTCGTGCACACCCCGCTGCCCGTGCCCGGTCAGGCTGAACTCGGGGGTTTCGACTTCGCCCTCACTGCGCGGGTCTCATATCCCTCGGACCAACTGACCACACCGGACGGAAGGCGCGTTTACCTCGACGCCGCGCTTGCGGCTACGCCGCTGCACGTGCGCGCCCGCCAGCCCGGCGACAGGTTCCACCCGGCGGGCATGCCCGGCCCGGTCAGGCTCCAGGACTTCTTCGTCGACCAGCACGTGCCTCGGGTCTGGCGCGACCGCGTGCCGCTGGTCGTTTGCGAGCGCGGCATCGCATGGGTCGGCGGCTACCGCGTCGCGCAGTGGGCGCTCCCTCCAGAGGGCGCGGACTACGTGCTACGCCTGGAACTTGTCGAGCAAGGCGGGCACGGCGTGGCGCCTGACCTTGAAGACGACCCGCACGCCCTGTGGCGTCAGCTGGTGCGGCCGCCTCCAGGCTGACCGGACGGTGCAGCGGACTGGACGCGTGCGGCCTTCGGAATCCCCCCGAATCGCAGGCGTAGCAGCCCTTTCACGTCCTCCCAGGCGGTCTTGATGACCTTGACCCGGGAATCCGGGTCATCCTCCCAGTGGACGGGGACCTCTTTGATCTTGAAACCGTTCTTCTGGGCGATAAGCAGCAGCTCGGTGTCGAAGAACCAGTGATTGTTCTTCACCAGGGGCAGCAGCGACTGCGCCGCTCCCGCGCTGACCGCCTTGAACCCGCACTGGGCGTCCCGGAACGGCGTGCAGAACATCCCCCGGAACAGACAGCTGTAGCCTCGGGACGCGATCTCTCGTTTGAGGCTGCGGCCCACGACCTCAGAGCCCTTGATCAGGCGAGAGCCTATCGCCAGGTCGTACCCCTGGTCAGCGACCGCGTCGACGATCTGGCGCAGGTGCTTCAGGTCCGTCGATAAGTCGACGTCCATGTAGCAGCGGACGTCCGCCTTGCTTTCGAGCCAGGCCTGCTTGAGTGCCCTGCCGCGCCCCCGCTGGGTCAGGTACGTGACGCCCAGGTCTGTGCGGCCGCGGGCCAACTCCTGAGCGACAGCTTGCGTGCGGTCAGTCGAGCCGTTGTCGGCCACCCTGATCTGCCAGTCCCGGCCGGGGTGCGATGCGACGAACTCAGTCAGCCTGCCGATCGCCACCGGCAGAGCCTTCTCCTCATTCAGGACCGGAATGACTATTTCAACGGAAACTGGCATCGCATCCGAACACAGCTATAGCCGGCAACGGCGGCTCGCGGGTGCCTGGTGATGAGACTACGTAAACGCCACGGAACGCCTTCCAGGGTGACTAAGAAGGTCCGCTTGAGCCCATCGCAGGGCCACAGATAGTTGTCAGTTGCGGCTTGGCAGGTCCACCTTGCCGCCCCCCGACCCCGCGCGACCACCGGCATGAAGTGTAGACACTGTCGGCGGCGCGGCGGGTGCTCCAATGGCGGACGTCATCTTTCGTGCTTCGGAGCGCGCCGCGATGATGTCGCGAAATCGCCCGCAACCCGCCGAGGTCGATCTCGAGTGCAGTCCGTTCACGGTCAGCCCCAGCCACGAGGAAGTCTCAGCGCTTACCGGGCCTGCCGAGCGGCGTCAGGTCACCTTGGAGGCCGGGGTCCGGAGGAAGCTGTACCCGCGGCGAGGCACGGTGAAGATATAACGCGGCCGGCGCCAACTGTTGTTCAACTTGACGCGGAGGTTTCGGACGTGCCGGTCCACGATGTTGCTGTCGGCGACGTATTCGTTGCCCCATAGGTGATTGATAATCTCATCGCGGCTGACCGTTTCTCCCGCGTTTGACGCCAGCAGGTACAGCAGCGCCAGTTCCAACGACGTCAAGTGCGGGTTGTGCCCTTCCACCCGCACGGTGCGGGTCATGATGTCGATCTCCAAGTCGCTGACCTTGACCGCAGGAGTCAGTTCTCGGACGCTCCCGTGCGTGCGTCGGAAGACCGCCGTCACTCGAGCCAACAACTCCTCAGGCGCGAACGGGAAGGTAAGCACGTCGTCTGCTCCCCGGTCGAACGCATCCAGTCTTGCTTTCAGATTGCCCTGCCGAGTCAGCGCAATCATGGGAAGACGTCCTGCCCCCTTCGCCGCGTCCGACAGTGCCCCCAGCGTCGCTCCAACAACGTCGATGTCGATTACCGCGAGGTGCGGTTGCCATTGCTCGATCGCGACCACAGCTTCCCCCGCGCTCCGCATTACGCGGGTCGTGTAGGAGCCATGATTCAGCGTCAAGCTGATGGCTCCGGCCAGCAGCGGCTGATCTGTTAGCAAGAGGACTTTGGCAGGGGCGCTGAGATGCAGCCCGCTCATGCCCATGGGTTTCTCCGGAGTCGTAGTTCCGGCATCAGCGCCGGGAAGGGCCATAACCGCCGTGCCAGGCTACGATAACCCATTTCCTGAGATGAAGAAACTTCATGACATCGTTTCGCGGGGCTGCTAGGGTTCGCGCAGAGGCTGGGCTGGGAATCTCTGAACGCGTCTTCCGGAATGCCTCAGCACCGCTTTCCGAGAGCCTCCAGTGAACGCGATTCGCACCACATAGGCCGTTGTTGGCGAGCGCTATCGGACCAGAGGGGATCCCATGATGGACAACCGGAATGGGCACAACCCAAAGCAAACGGCAACCGCCGATATCGTCGAGGACTGCCGGATCCAGGTCCGCTCGGCAGGGGATGTGCTGGAAGTCCAGTCCAAGGGGAAGGAGCTCGCCATTGCGTTGGGCTTCCCTCCCGGCGACGTTTCGGATATCGCTGCAGTCGCTGCAGAGCTCGGACGCAAAGTCATCGAGTACGCAGGTTCGGGCGAAATAACCCTGCTGACCGCCGAACGGGCGTCCCAGGTTGGGGTCATCATCGTTGCCCAGGGCAATGGGCGGGGGCTTCCCCGTATCGAGCATCCATTGCTACAGGTAGGCGCGTCAATGGATGAGTTCAGCCTCATGTTCAAGGCCGGTCAGGGGACTACCGTTACCGCCGGGAAATGGCTGCCCGGGGGTACAAGAAGCCCGCCGGAACGGCAACTGCTGCAGAGAATGCCGGCGCAGGTCGCAATCGGGGTTCTCGCGATAGCGCAGTCTCAGCTTCGGGACTGCCAGTTGACCCTTGATCGACTGAACGACTTTTTGGGTCAGTGGGATATCCAGCCAGGTGAGCGACTGAACGCTCAGGCTATTACGGAAGGTCTGCGCGATCTCCTCAGCAAGTTGAGCAGCGACGCGGCGGGCAGCGGAATCGAGTGGTCACACCGCGACGAGACCGGCGCGCCCCTGTCCAGCGGCGGGGCCTACACAATCTCCGGCGCCGTCGCAGCGCTGCGCCGCGTCGGGATCGGCCATGGTGCCAGGCGGATCGTGCGCGGCCTGCGGCCGGTCCAGCCAGTCCAGGTGCGGACCCGACGCACGGTGCGGCCACCCACCCGGTCAGTCGGCATCACCCGCCAATCTTCGCTGGCGCGGTAGCGGGCACAGGTCACACGCCGGCAGCCACCCAGCCCGGCTCCCAGCACGTGTCTGGCGGCGCGGTGCGGTGTTTTTCGACAAGGCCACTTGAAGGTTCTCAGCCTCTCGGGCTCAGGCCCGAAAGCAAGTGCCTGCTGCTTTTTGACACAGCATGTCGGCTACCCCGTCCCAAGCGACCGCTGACACTGTCAACCGACTGCTAGTGATAGAAGTGACGCACCCCGGTGAAGACCATCGCCATCCCGTGCCGGTCAGCCGCGGCGATGACCTCCTCATCCCGCAACGAACCGCCCGGCTGCACCACCGCGGTCACCCCGGCCGCTGCGGCCAGGTCGAGACCGTCAGCGAACGGGAAGAACGCGTCTGAGGCCAACGCAGTCCCCTTCACCCGGTCACCTGCCGCCTTGACCGCCAGGTGCACGCTATTCAGCCTGTTGGGCTGCCCGGCGCCCATGCCGATGATGGCGTTGTCTTTCACCAGCACGATGGCGTTCGACTTGACCGTCACGCACGCACGCCATGCGAACGCCAGGTCGTCCAGCTCAGCAGCCTCAGGCTTGCGGGCCGTCACGACCTTCCATCTGGCGGGGTCCTCGTCTATCGCGTCC
>CAYWBD010000183.1:0-1969 GCA_964456315.1 uncultured Thermoflexus sp. | reverse complement strand
GAGATCTCCGGCCCCGCTGCGGCGACTTCAATGTTCATTAATGCGCTCAACCCCGGCCCGGACGGGGTGCGCGCCGAGGGTGACCTTGACGACGATGAAGATTCCGCCGGGCACCGGCTAGAGGACACGGTTGCTGCGGCGCGCAACAGGATGGGGGCGGTCGAGCGCACCCTGACGTTCCATGACGACGCCCGCAACCGCGACTACGCCCTGTTGCCAGGGGACCTCCCGTTTTTCATGCACCGTGAACGCGGGCTGATGCTGGACGAGCCCGAGTTTACTGTCGACGGGAAGCCGATCTCGGCTGCCCTCCTCGGGACCGCTCTGACGCTGTTTCATGCAGGCCGTGCGCAGTCAGAGCGTGGTCAGGGCATCTACTTCTATCTGCCCAAGCTAGAGTCTGCGTCCGAGGCGGCCCTGTACCGGGACGTCTTCGCGGCCTGCCAGGAGCGCCTGCCGCACCTGAAGCGGGCCACGGTGCGGGCGATCATCCTGGTGGAGTCGCTCCCTGCGGTGTGGCAGATGGAAGAGATGCTGCACGCTCTGGGGCCGTACGCTGCCGGGCTGAACGCAGCGCGCTGGGACTTGAAGGCCAGCATCCTCGAATATGCGATGGCCGACCCGAAGTCGGTCTGGCCGGACCGGTTCGGGGTGGACATCAAAAAGACCGAGTTCATCGGCAACATATTCCGGCGGCTGGTGGCGGTGTGCCTGAAGCACGGCGCAGTGTCCATCGGGGGCATGGCCACTGCCCTGCCCTCACGGGACGAGGACGTGAACCAGGAGGCGGCCGCTGCGATTCGGGCGGACAAGGAGTGGGAGGCCCGACAGGGATTTATCCGGGCCTGGGTGGCGCACATCTACCACATGGGGCCGGCGGCTGCGCCGTTCAAAGAGCTGGCGGCCAGCGGATGGAAGCCGTCAGCGCAAATGTCTGAACCTTCCAACTACCCCGTCAAGATCGAGGCGCCAACGGGGGCGCTGACCCTGGAAGGGACCCGTCAGAACGCCCGCACGCTGATCGAGTACCTGGAAGGCTGGCTCACGGGCCGCGGCGCAAAGGGGATCGACCGGCTTGCTGGAAGGCCGGGCAAGCGGCCGGCGCTCATGGAGGACCTTGCGACGGCCCGGATCTCCGTGGCGCAGATCGCCCAGAGGCTGGTGCACGCCTCCGTGGCAGAGGACACCGAGCAGAAACACGACTTCGCGCTCGTCAAGAAAGTGATCCTGGCCGAGGCTGAGGACATTGTCGCCCGCCTTGGGCCGGACGCGGACCGAGACCAGGTGCAGCGCTACAGGGGCTCGACGAAAATCGCGCTGCGGTGGGTCAAGAACTACACCGAGTTCGACTTCCGCAGCCTGGGCTCATACACCCGTCCTGAGCTTCAAGGCATAGCCGCCGCGAAGGACGCGTTCTGACCTGTCCGGTCACGACGCTGGCATGGTGGCGAACAGGTCTGCCCTGGCCCCAGCTCTGGCCGGGGCCAGCCGGGTCACAGCCGCCCGGCCGAAGAACCGGCGTTGGAGCCACAGCGGGGAGCGCTCCAGCAGGCGCAGAGGCGCCGGCCCGGCCGCGATGACGGCCTCGTAGCAGGCGGCAGCGCGACGGCGTGTTGCGACAAAGTCCCGTACCTCCAGCACAACAGTCTTGCGGGGCGCGTCCCGAGCGGCCTGCGTGAAGTCGATGTCCCCGAGCGGGCCCATGTGCGCGGTGTCGCCGCCCCGCCACCGCATGAGTCGAGCGTTCATGCGCACCAACGGCAACGGGTACGCCAGGGCGTAGAGGCCGGCGTCGCCCCGGTCCCGCTGCTTGAACGCCGCGACTGTCGCACGGTTCACGACGATGTGGTCCGGGTGACCGTACTCACCGTAGGAAGAGTGGGTCAGCACCGCCTGCGGCTCGAACTCGTCCAGCCGCCCGCTGACCCGGCTGACGAGGTCGTTGACAGGCGCGGACGCCAGGTACGGG
>CAYWBD010000182.1:0-1879 GCA_964456315.1 uncultured Thermoflexus sp. | reverse complement strand
GTCAACGCTACGTTCACAGTGAACAACACTGGCACCCCGTTGCCGACCGCGACCGCGACTCCAGTGCCCGCCGCAACTGCGACGGCGACGCCCGTACCCGCGGCCACCGCGACGCCCACCCGCACCCCGACGCCGGTGGTCCCGACGGCCACGCCCGTGCCGGCTGTCGTGCCCACCGCCGTCCCCGGCATCGTGGACCTCATGGTGACCACGAGCGCTGACCGCTCGGACCCCGTCGCGCTCGCTGGCCAGACCGTCACCGGAAACATCTGGGTCTTCACCGCGCCGGACACTGACGTCTTCCGTGTGACGTTCTACCTGGACGACCCGGCCCGCACCGGCCCGGCCCGCGCCGTCGAGTACATCGCACCGTTCGAACTCGCCGGCGGCAACCCGTTCGACACCGGCACGCTCACGATCGGACAGCACACCGTCACTGCGGTCGTGGAGTTCGCCAACGGCGCCATCTCGGTCCTCAGCGCCGGCTTCACTGTCAACAACACCGGTACGCCTTTGCCTACCCCTACTGCCGCGCCAACGGCGCAGCCTACCGCGACGCCCACACGGACGCCGACGCCCACTGCCACGCCCATGCCTACCGCGACTCCCACGCCGGCCCCGGTGTTCAACGCTCCACCGCCCCAGCCCACGCCCACGCCCACGGCTGCCCCGGTCCCGCTTCCAACCCTCACGCCAACAGCCGTAGCCACGCCAACGCCCGCGCCTGTGCTTGCAGTGCCTGGCAAGCCGAGACGGGTCTTCGCCCAGCCGGGCGACCGCCAGGCGTTTGTCAGGTGGGACCCTCCGGCCAACAACGGCAGCCTGCCAGTTACGGGTTACACGGTCTACACCGACCGGCCGGGGGTCCCGCCGGTTACGGTCTGGGGCACAAGCACCAGGGCCACCATAGCTGGTCTGGTCAATGGTGTCGCGTACCGCTTCCAGGTCTCGGCGTATAACGCCAGTGGTGAAGGTCAGCGCTCCAAGCTCACCAGCCCTGTGGTGCCATCCAGCCAGACTCCGACGTCTTCTGGCACTCAAGCGATATCGTCTGCTCCGTCGGGGCCCTGGTAGCCTGCCGCACCGGACCGGCCCACCGGCTCGTCCTCATCCTCGACGACCTGCATCGGCCCAACACGCCGAGCCCGCTCCTCGAGTTCGCGGCGAGGGAGGTCGCCGGCGCCAGGGTCCCGGTCTGCGGACCGTACTGGGACACCGAGCTCAGCCTTGTTTGCGCCAGGAGGCAATGCGTCCTGCCTGGCCTTGAGCGCGGCAAGCCGGACCGAGAGCGGTTTCATGCCCAGCTTGACGGCCAACGCGTCTCCCTCGTCCAGGAGCTCGCTCAAGCCTCCGCGGCTGGAGGCGGCGCATTGGGTCAGAAGGGAATCGGCATGGCCCGGTTCTCGCCGTTCCGCGCGGATGCAGCACCCGGCGTGCAACCGTGTGGCCGCTCCAGGCTTTCCGGGTTGTTCCCTTATACGATCCTATTGATATGAGGGAACAACCCGGAAATGGGGTGGCGCGCCAGGCTGGCAAAGGCCCCCGGTTACGCGACACGGCGATACCAGGAAGCACTCAACCGCGTCGAGGTCGCGCCTGGCGGCCGGGCGCGGGACTTTGCCAATATGGCGGTCGTCGGTGACCACGTTCTCTCCGGGACCGGCGCGGGCGCCCTTGTGCGTGTCCCCGTCAGGCCTGCAGGGCGGTCTGCGCGCCCCGTGCCAGGTCGGAAGTGGCCGTGCAGCGTGGGCCCCACAACAAGCGCCAACACCTTCGTCTGCGCCGGCCGATTTTGGGGGTGGGCGCAGCAACCTGGTCCCAGGCAGGTCATGAGAGCCCAGGGCGCGACTGCCTACCTTGCCTGCGCGACGAGCAACGC
>CAYWBD010000181.1:0-3023 GCA_964456315.1 uncultured Thermoflexus sp. | reverse complement strand
TCCACACCGGCGGTCGACCAGCCGGAGAGGTCCTTGCCATTAAGGAGCGGTTTCAGCGCCAGTGGCCGCAGCCGAACGCTGCGAAACGCGACTTCGCCTTCCTTCGCCTGCAAACCAATGTGCCCGCGGCGGAGAGATGCTGGGTCTTTGTAATCGACAATCGGCTTGCGATCGAGGCGAATTGTCAACTTTCCGCCGCTGGCCGTGACGTCGAACGTGTGCCACACGCCGTCGGCAGGAAATAGTTTGTCGCCCCAATCCGCTTTCTTGCGGGCAACCAAGCTGCCGGTCGGAAATGGATTGTCCCGCGGGGCGATGTTCAGCTCGTAGCTCTCCGCCAGCAGCGCCACGTCCCGAGAGCGGGCAAAGCCGTTCCAGGGGATGTCCACCATGACCACGTCCATGGCGCGGGCCTCGAAGTACGGACGGTAGTCCCGCAGCCCGAACAGGTTCTCGCCTGACGTGATTGTCACCGACGACGCGTCCTTGACCTGGCGCAGGCCGCGCGGCTCATACATATCTATCTCGACCCACATCATCTTGAAGCGTTCGAGCGCGCGGCAGATGCGCGCCGCGGCCTCGGGCTTGAAGTTGAAGTTCAGGTCCAGGGCGACCTCGATGTCCGGGCCTGCGCCCTCGGTGAACGCCGCGATCTCCTGCTCGATGTGCCGCAGCAGGGCCGGCGTGATGTTCTGGTCGGTGGTACCAGAGCCGCCGCCGAAACCGGGGAAGTACACGCTCGCCGGCTTGCCGGGCAGGATGATGTTGGTCTTGAGTGCGGTGAAGCCGCGCTTGCGGACCTCCTCGCCCAGCTTGCGGATGTCGTCCAGCGTCTCGATGGGGTCCACCCCAATTAGCTTGAAATCGCGGGCGCGGGAGGTGCCGCAGTGCGACCAGTAGACGCGCTGCGACGTGCGTGTCGGCCCGCCGAAGAGGACGTGGACAGGCACGCCCATGTCCTTTGCCTTGACGTCCCACAGCGCCAGCTCGATTCCCGCTATGGCCTTCGCGGCGATGCCGCCCGGCGACTGCCTCGCCATGCGGTAGAGGTCCCAGTAGACCTGCTCGACCGGCCTGGGGTCCCGGCCCATGAGCAACGGCTTGAAGTCCTCCACCGCGCCGACGATGGCGTAGGGGTTGCGGCCGTCTGAGCACTCGCCGTAGCCGGTGATGCCGGTGTCGGTGCGCACGGCGACGAACTGCCACGGACGCCAGCCAGCGTCCACCACAAAGGTGTCAATGGCGGTGATTTTCATGGCAGACGCTCCTGGGCGCGATGTCCTGCTGACCCCGCAGGACTAGTGTGGCCCGACGTTGGACGTGAACGGGATTCTTCGCTCCGGCCCTACGGGCCTCCGCTCAGAATGACATCCGGAGCGCCCTTGCTCGACCCTGTCCGATGGCATGGCACGCCGTGCCCCTACGGCAGCACTGGATTCCTGCTTACGCAGGAATGACGACCCGGTCGCCCTGGGCCGGAATGGTAGCTCGCAGGGCGGTTTTCTGGGCGAGCAGGTCTGCGAATGACCCCGCCGCTCCTTGCTCACCGTGCACGAGAAAGACCCGCTGCGGGCGCGGCGTCAGGCCCTCCAGCCATGCCAAGAGGCCGTCGCGGTCGGCGTGCGCCGAAAAGGCGTCGATGCGCTCGATGCGCGCCCTGACCACGTGCGGCGCGCCCAGGATGCGCACCGGCGAGTCGCCGTCGGCGATGTGGCGCCCGAGCGTGCCCTGCGCCTGGTAGCCGACGAACAGGACTGTGCTCTCGGGCCGTCCGATGTTTGCGACCAGGTGGCGCTTGATCCGCCCGCCCGTCGCCATGCCCGACCCGGCGATGATGACCGCCGGGCCCGGCAGCCCGGCCACGCTCTCTGAGTCCTGCGCCGAACGCACGTAACGCAGGCCCGGGAACTCAAACGGCGATCGCCCTGCCCGCAGCTCCCGCGCCAGAGGGGGGTCGAGTAGATCCGGGTACTTTTCGAAGATGTAGGTCACGCTGCGCGCCATCGGGCTGTCCACGATGACCGGCAGCGGCGGCACGCGCCTGGCGCTGACCAGTCTGCCCAGGTGGTAAACAAGCTCCTGCGCACGCTCGACGGCGAACGACGGGACGACGACGTTCCCGCCACGCGCCGCAGTCTCATTGATGACGAGCGCGAGTTGGACTTCGACGTCAGCCGCAGGGTGCGTACGGTCACCGTAGGTCGTCTCGATGACGACTGCGCCAGCGCCGCGCTGTCCGTCCGGGTCAGGGAGCACCGGACGGCCGACGCGCCCGAGGTCGCCGGAGAACAGCACAGAGACGTCCCGGCCGCGGTCTTTCATAGTGACTCGCACCGTTGCTGAGCCCAGGATGTGGCCCGCGTCGCGGAACTCAGCCGTGATGTGTCCTGCGACCGCCACCTGCTCGCCGTAGCGGACGTTCGAAAACAGCGGGAACACGGCCTCCGCATCGGCCTCTGTGTAGAGCGGGATTTCTGGATAGGGGCCGCGCCGGCCCTCGCGGCGGTGCCGTTCGCGCTTGGCCGCGGCGTCCTCCTGCATGATGCGGGCGGAGTCCGGGAGGAGGACGCGGGCAATGTCGGCGGTTGCGGCGGTGCAGAAAATGGGGCCGCGAAAGCCATCGCGCACGAGTCTGGGCAGGTAGCCCGAGTGGTCCAGGTGGGCGTGCGTGATGAGCACGGCGTCGATGGTGGCCGACGACACGGGGAACGGCTCCCAGTTCAGGCGTGCGTTCTCTCGCTCCTGGAACAGGCCGCAGTCGACCAGCACCCGGTTGCGGCCTGACTCCAGCAGGAACCTTGACCCGGTGACACTGCCGGCAGCGCCGAGGAATGTGAGGGTGACTGGCACGATCACATGATCCGCTCCCCCTGAGCAGGAAGCGTGCGACCGGGCCACCCCTTCGCGCATAGCCCGTTCGCCCTTCGATAAGCTCAGAGCGAACGGGCCCGGCAGATGTCCACGACCGCCGGGTATGCTGTCCGACGTATGACGCAGGCTCACCAAAACCGCCCGGCAAACCG
>CAYWBD010000180.1:0-7289 GCA_964456315.1 uncultured Thermoflexus sp. | reverse complement strand
GATGCGGTCGGCGCCGTCGCCCAGGGACTGCCTCAGGGCGTGGACCGCGACGCGGAGGCGGTTGGCGGCGGAGTCCGGGTCGGCGTCGGGCCAGAGCGCCTCCATGAGGACTTCGCGTGGCAGGGGCCGGCCGCTGCGGCCAGCGAGGAACTTCAGCACGCGCAGCGGCTTGCCGCCGGCAGCCGAGCCGAGGGGGATACCATCCATCTCCACCCGGAATGGCCCAAGGCAGAAGATGGACAGGACGGGGGCTCCGTTCGCCGCCCGCGGGCGGGCTTCCCCGTTCGTCGCTCGCCGGTCCTGGCCCAGCGATCCCAGCGTCTGCTCGCGGCGCATGAAGTCGTTGGCGAGGCGTTCAAGCGCGGCTCTTGCGCCGCGGTAGTCGGCCAGAATGCCCCGCAGACCGGCGACATCTTGCGTCTTTTTGCCTCTGTTTTCCGCCATCGGCTCCTCCCTTAACGTGCTTCAAGGGACGGACGTGCAGACCAGCGGGATATGCTGGGCCCTGGACAGCTCGGAGTGCGCACGGAACCCGCCGCCAGGTGGTTCTTGGGCGCCCCAAACGGTCTCCGCGGATTGCCGGCAATGCGTAGCGGGGTTGTTGGTCCCAACACCGGGGCGCGCATTGTCCACCTGCCGGGGTGGCAGGTCAACATGCTCAGTGGTGCGACTCGTCGAGCGCGGCCGTGAGCTCGGCCATCTCACGTGAGAGAGGCCAATATGAGGCTCAGGCCGCCACGGTCCAGGGCGACACGCAGGACAGGACGCACGAGCGACCCTGCCCTGGTGAAAAATGCGCAGCAGGAGTGACCAAGACATCTCCGCCTCGGGCCGAGCCGTAGCCTAAATGGAAGCAAGAACCCCGCGATGCCCATGAGGCTCTCCGTTCTTGACCAGTCGCCCATCCTCCCGGGCGCGACGTCTCGTGACGCCGTGCTCGCCACCATCGAGCTGGCAAAGCTCGCCGAGGGCCTCGGCTACCACCGTTACTGGCTGGCTGAGCATCACAGCTCGAACATCCTTGCCGACGCGAGCCCTGAAGTGCTCATCCCGGTTGTCGCAGCGCACACCTCGCGCATCAGGGTAGGCAGCGGGGGCGTCATGCTCACGCACTACAGCTCGCTCAAGGTGGCCGAGCAGTTCCGCATGATGGAAGCTCTCTACCCCGGCCGCATAGACCTCGGCCTCGGGCGTGCTCCGGGAAGCGACGGTCGCACGGCGATGGCCCTCCAGACGGGACCGGTGCCCCGCGCCGTCGACGGCTATCCGCAGCAGGTGCTGGACCTGCTGAATTATCTGCGAGGGACCACGCCACAGGGCCACGAGTTCAGCGGCGTCAGGGCCATGCCAGCCGGGCCCGGCATCCCTGAGGTCTGGCTGCTGGCGTCGTCCATGGGCAGCACGTATTACGCAGCGGCGCTTGGACTGCCCCTCTCGTTCGCTCACTTCATCGCTCAGGGCAACGGGCCGGAGGCTGTCGGGTGGTATCGGCAGAGCTACCGGCCCTCAGACCTGTTCCCTGAACCGCTGGTAAGCGTGGGGATAGTAGCGACCTGCGCGCCGACCGACGACGAGGGGCGCAGGCTTGGCATGGGCCGGCATTTGAGCCGCCTCCGCCGCGACCAGGGCCGGCCTCTGGGGCGTGTGTTGACCGAAGAGGAGGTGGAGGCCGAGGTCGCGTCGCTTTTGCCGCACGAGATCGCCTACGTCGAGGCGCAGCGGGTGAGGGCCATAGAGGGCTCACCCGAGACGGTGAAGGGGAGGGTCGAAGCGCTGGCGGCCGAGTACGGGACCGGCGAGGTCATCGTCCTGACCATCCTACCCACGTATGAGCTTCGCGCCCGGTCCTACGAGCTGATTGCGAACGTGTTCAACCTGACCGGGGCGCGATGACTTCCCGCGCAGAGACAGTCAGCCGGGTCCGACTCGCAAAGCGGCGGTCTCATGACACGGGAGCCGGCGTTGATGGAGGCCCGAAATGCCTGACACAGACCTGATCGTCCGCAACGGGACGGTGTACGACGGCAGCGGGGCCGCGCCCTTCACAGGGGACGTGGCGGTCTCTGGAGACCGCATCTCCGCCGTCGGCAAGCTCGGCCGCACGAAAGCGAAGCGTGAAGTCGATGCGACCGGCCTCGCCGTGGCCCCCGGTTTCATCAACATGCTCAGCTGGTCGGTCGAGTCGCTCATCGCCGACGGGCGATCCCAGGGCGACATCCGCCAGGGCGTCACCCTGGAGGTGTTTGGCGAGGGCGGTGTCGGGCCGCTGACACCTGCCATGCAAGAAGAGCAGGTTGCCCGCCAGGACGACATCAAGTACCCGGTCGAGTGGGATTCACTCGGCGCCTACATGGAGTGGCTCGCGGCCCGCGGCATATCCACGAACATCGCCTCGTTCGTCTCGTTCGACACCGTCCGAATCGCTGCGGTCGGGCACGACGACCGTACCCCGTCGGCCGCGGAGCTGGACCGGATGCGCAACCTGGTGGCGCGGGCTATGGAGGAGGGCGCGCTGGGCATGGTGACGGCGTTGATCTACGCGCCGTCCACATACGCCGGGACCGCGGAGATCACTGAGCTCATGAAGGTCGCCGCAGGCTACGGCGGGATGTACATCTCCCATATCCGCAGCGAGAGCGACCGGCTGTTGGAGGCGGTCGACGAGCTCATCTCCATCGCCCGGGCGGCCGGCTGCCCGGCGGAGATATACCACCTGAAAGCTGCGGGCAACAGGAACTGGCCGAAGATGGACGCGGTCTTGGAGAAGATCGAGTCTGCCAGAGCCTCGGGCTTGAGCATCACCGCCGATCACTACGGCTACCCTGCCGGCTCGACGGGGCTCCGGGACACCTTCGACGCGCATGTCTCGATGCTGCGGTTCAATGACCTCCGGTTCCTTCTAATGACAGGTGCGTGGTGCCAGATTCTGCTTGTACTGCCGGCCGTATTTGTGGCTGCACACGGGGGATCCGGAGGGCCTGTTCGCCACGGTGCGGCGGCGCCACAGGCCGGGTAGACTCCCGCACGAACGGCCCTGCGGTCGCCGCCGACCGGGAACGGCCTGGACGCCGGTCACCCCCGTCACGAGGAGCGCGCCGTGGTGATGCCAACGCCCGAGACCGTGGTCTACAAGTCCGTCGGCGGGCACGACATCAGGCTTGACGTGTACCGGCCTGGTTCAGCCGGTCCCGCGCCCGTCGTGGTCTGGACTCACGGCGGCTGCCTGATCATGGGCAGCCGCAAGCGCATCGACGGCAGGCCCGGCATCCTCGACATGTGCTTGAAGCTCGGGATGGCGGTCGTGGCCATCGACTACCGGCTGGCGCCCGAAACCATGCTCCTGGGCATACTCTCAGACCTGAAGGACGCATTCGCCTGGGTGCGGGACGAAGGCCCTGCCCACGGCCTGGACTCCGGACGCATCGGTGTCGTCGGGCACTCCGCCGGTGGCTACCTTGCCTTGATGTCCGCCTTCATCGCCGTTCCTGCACCCAGAGCCGTGGTGTCGTTCTACGGTTACGGGGATATCGACGGGGATTGGTACGCGAAGCCGGACGCCTTCTACAACCTGCAGCCGCCTGTGACGGAGGCGGAGGCGCGTGCTGCGGTCGGCAAGACGCCGCTGTCCGAGCCTGACGAGGCGGCCAGCGCCCGCCGAATGCGGTACTACCTGTGGACGAGGCAGCGGGGCCTTTGGCCCAGGGAGGTGACCGGCAGGGACCCTGGGAAGGCGCGGGCGGCCTTCGACAGGTGGTGTCCGGTCCGGAACGTGGCGGCGTGGTGGCCCCCGACGCTGCTGCTGCACGGCACCGCGGACACCGACGTCCCGTACGCGCAGTCTACGGCGATGCTAGACGCCTTGACCCTCGCTGCTTCAGGGCACAGGCTGATCACGGTCAAGGGCGGCCCGCACGCGTTCGAACGGGGTGTGACCATCGCCGACATGACGGCGCGCCGCCGGACTCCAGTCGCCCAGGCCTGCGCCGACAGCGTCGCGTTCCTCGCGGAACACCTCGGGGCGAACTAGGCGCTCCGGGTGGGACGAAACATGCCGGCGGGCCGCCCCGCGGACATGATCGCAGCTCCTATAGATTTCAAGGGTCTGGGTCTGGCCTTGCCGCCGGGAGGCGGCGGAGGATCGAAAACACTTCCCGCGCCACGTATCGCTTGAGGCACCGCATAACCTCGCGCTTGGACATCCCTTCCTGCACGCGCCGCTGCATGTAAGCCTTTGTGCGCTCTTCGTGGCGCAGCCGCACGAGGACGACCCGGTGGAGCGCAGCGTTGGCCTGGCGGTCGCCGCCGCGGTTGAGCCGGTGCCGGTTGGTCTTGCCGGATGAGGCGGGGATGGGGCTCACACCACAGAGGGCGGCGAAAGCAGACTCCGACGTCACACGTTCAACGTTGTCTCCTGCGGTGATAAGGAGCGTGGCGGCTGTGTCCGGGCCGATGCCATACGCTTGTACGAGCTCTGGAGCCGTCTCCGCAGTCAGACGTTCGAGTTCAGCATCGATGGCTTCGACCTCGGAGTCGAGCTGGCTGTAGCGCCTGGCAATTGACCGGAGCGCGAACTTCACTGCCGACTCGGCGGTGACCACCTGGCCAGGCCTGAAGCTTGAACAGCGGCGGACGAGCCTTGTGGTCGTCAGGCTGTCGAGCGCCTGCCGCAGGTCCGCCGGGGCGGTGACGACGAGCGCCAGCATCTGGTTGATGGCCTGCGTCCTCGACTTGAGAGCCGAGTCCTTCGCGACCTTCAAGGCGCGGATCATCTCGACGCTGCGCGTGCCAGACTTTGGAGCACCTTGCGCCACGCCGGCCAGGACAGACCGGGCGGCCGCCTCGGCGTCTGCGGGGTCACTCTTGCCGAGCCTGTGGCGCGTAGCCCGGTGGGGCCGGTTGACCTCGACGACCGCGTGCCCTCGGGCTGCAAGGAAGCGGGAGAGCCCCGCGCCAAACGAACCTGTGCCCTCGATGCCGAAGATTGCAGGTCCGTCTCCCAGGCCATGCGCCCAGCGCTCAAGCCCTTCATAACCTCCCGGAGTCGCCTGGAGCCGGTGCTCTCCAAGGCGGGCGCCGAGACGGTCGACAGCCACCGCCACGTGTAATTCCTTGTGCGTGTCGACCCCGACGATCACCCGCGCGACGTCCATTTGCGCGATGTTTGTCACAGTTGTCTCCTCTCACCAGAGCGGGATGGCTACCCACCGGCTGGACGAGCGGACAGAGCTGCGATGGTGCCTAGAGCCAGGCTCCTATCAAGTCACTGCTCGCCTGGCCGGTGGCACAAGCTGGAGCGCCCAGGAAGCCGGGCCGACAGATCGGATACAAGGCACTTCGGGCCTCACATAGTGCGGGTCAGGCCCGGTTCCCTGGTACGCCCCGCCGACATCATCGCAACACATAGTGGTGCGAGGAGGGGCCGTGCAGCGGCCTCAGCGTCGGCGCGTCTGCCCGGCCCACGCCCTGCTGGTTGCGGCACCCTGCCCGCGGTAACTCGTCTGGCGAGGGGCTGCAAGAGGCTTTGAGAAGCTGGCGCCAGGGCGGCGCCCCGGACTTCCAAGAGCGCTTGCCGGAGCCACAGAACCCTCACGCGATCCACAGGCGGCCAGGGCGGCGCCTCGCGCGGCGCCCGGCGGGTCTCGTATAGCTTGTTGTCGGCGTTCCCGGCTTGCGGCGCGCCCCGGCGGAGGCTGACATGAGCACTGCAGTGACACGGCGCAACAACGGGGTCCTTGGGCCGGCATCGCTGCCGCCGTTCAAGAACACGGCCCTCACGGACTTCAGCAGGCCGGAAAGTGGGAAGGTGTTTGAGGCCGCCCTGCGGGCCGCTCGTTCCGCGCCGGTCGCAGACCACCCTCTC
Source organism: uncultured Thermoflexus sp. (assembly GCA_964456315.1). Classification (GTDB taxonomy): domain Bacteria; phylum Chloroflexota; class Dehalococcoidia; order Lucifugimonadales; family Lucifugimonadaceae; genus SHXW01. Next base: position 1,429 of record CAYWBD010000180.1, on the reverse strand, counting down.
TTCTTCGGGGGCAGGCGCGTGAGCGGCGACGCGACTTTCGAGTCGCGCAACCCTTCCCACCCTGATGAAGTTATCGGCCGGTTCGCATCAGCAACAACCGCGCAGGCAGCAGAGGCTGTCACCGGCGCAGCGGCGGCCTTCGAGTCCTGGCGCCACGTTCCAGCTCGGGAAAGAGTGGCGTACCTGCTGGGTGCGGCCGCCTTGATGCGCGAACGGCGCCACGGGCTCTCTGCTCTGATGGTCAGGGAGGTCGGCAAATCATGGCCGGAGGCCGACGCCGACACGGCCGAAGCCATCGACTTCCTGGAGTTCTACGCACGCGAGATGCTCCGGCTGGACGGGCCGCAGCCGGTGGAACAACTTCCAGGCGAGGAAGACAGCCTGGTATGGATGCCGATGGGAGTGGGCGTCGTCATCCCGCCATGGAACTTCCCGCTTGCCATCACGACCGGCATGACCGCCGCCGCACTGGCCACGGGAAACACCGTCGTGCTGAAACCCGCCAGTGATGCTCCAGCCACCTGCTGGGCCTTCTTTTCCCTGATGGACGAAGCCGGTCTGCCGAGCGGCGCCCTGAGTTTCCTGACGGGGCGCGGCGAGGTGGTGGGGCGGGCGCTCGTAGAACACCCTGTCACCCGGTTCGTTTCCTTCACGGGCTCCAGGGCGGCGGGAATTGACATCTACGAACGCGCCGCCAGGGTCCAGCCCGGCCAGAAATGGCTGAAGCGTGTGGTCGCGGAGATGGGCGGCAAGGGCGCGATCATCGTCGACTCCGAGGCAGACCTGGGTGCGGCTGTCCAGGGCGTGGTCGCGTCTGCGTTCGGATACCAGGGCCAGAAGTGTTCGGCCTGCACACGCGCAATCGTCGACTCCCGGGTGTACGACGATTTCCTGGCCAGGCTGGTCGCCGCCGTATCGGCCATCAAAATCGGGCCGGCCGAAGACCCGGCGAACTTCATGGGACCGCTGATCAACCGGCAGCAACAGGCCAGGGTGCTGGGGTACATCGAGACCGGCAGTGGTGAGGGCAGGCTGGTGTCCGGGGGCGGCACGGCGTCCGGGCTGGCCGGCCACTTCGTCCAGCCGACGGTGTTCGCCGACGTGGCCGCTGGTGCGGTGATCGCACAGGAGGAGATCTTCGGTCCGGTGCTCGCGGTCATCAAGGCGCGGGACTTTGACGAGGCCTTGGAGATAGCCAACGGCACCGAGTACGGCCTGACCGGCGCGGTCTACACGCGTGACAGCGCGAAGGTCGGGAAGGCCGAGCGGGAGTTCATGGTCGGCAACCTGTACGTGAACCGCAAGTGCACCGGCGCGCTCGTTGGTGTGCACCCGTTCGGAGGGTTCAACATGAGCGGCACGAACTCAAAGGCCGGAGGCCGGGACTACCTGCGGCTGTTCCTGCAGGCCAAGAGCATCGCCCGCAAGG
>CAYWBD010000179.1:0-2113 GCA_964456315.1 uncultured Thermoflexus sp. | reverse complement strand
CTTCGTCATCCAGGCGGTGCTCAAGAGCGTGCCGTCGCTGTCCATCGAGGATGCGACGCGCATCATGATGGAGGCGCACAACGAGGGCCGCGCCGTGGTGATTGTGTGCCCGCTTGAGCCGGCGGAGCTCTACCGGGACCGCATCCTCAGCTTCAACCTGGGCTGCACGCTGGAGAAGGCGTAGGGGGGGTGACTTTGTCATCCTGAGCGGAGGCCCGGCAGGGCCGGAGTCGAAGGATCTCTCTTCGGCGTGTCGTCCGATTACGCAGGCCTCGCCGACGCCGGAAAGAGATTCTTCGGGCCTGAGGCCCTCAGAATGACAAGGCAGGGCCACGCTCGGTTTTGCACGCACGGCCCGCCCGACTGTCAGCCATCAAATCCCGCGTAGAGCTTGCTTTTGGTCAGGTTCAGGACCTGGTACGGCAGGCCTGAGGCCTTCGCAGCGTGTACGCCCTCCGGCGTGACGAGGACCTTGCCGCCTGTGCCGGTCACGTGGCCGTCGCGCATGATGACCTCGCCAGCGACGATGGCCATCGTGGCCTTGCCGCGCTCGGGGTCAATTATCGTCACGTCGGCGTCGGCACCCGGCGAGAAGTGGCCCTTGTCGAGCAGCCCGAACATCCTCGACGGGTTCCACGAGAGCTTTACGGCCATCTCCAGCGGGGTCAGCCCGCCGAACCTGACCATCGCCATGACGCTCTCGATGGCGATGTTGCGCGGGAACGAGCCGCCGTCGGTGGCGACCGCGTCGCATACGAAGTCGCCGCTGGCGTCTTTGGCGCTGGTCAGCAAGAACGCGCTCGAAGGCACGTTCACCGGGAAGGACAGCGAAACATCGGTGTCCAGCTCGTCGAACAGCGCGCGTGCCTCTTTGCCCTTCACGAAGACCACGCGGCCGTCCTTCTCACGGATCGCCGACGCGTAGCCGTCCTTAATGGCCTGCCGGATACCGTCCGCAGTCCCCTCGTAGCCACGCAGCTTCAGGCAGTTGCGGGCGACGTCTGACAGGACCGCGCCGTCGGGCCCGCAGTGGCCGCTTGTGCCGTTGGGGACGGCCTGGTGGACCTCCGAGTTGTACTGGCCCTTCTTGGCCGTCATGATGGCGAGGGCCTCCTGGCACTCCTGCACGGCGGGCAGGACTGAGCCCCGGCAGTAGGCGTTGATGTGCGCGACGTGGACGCGACCCTTGTCGCCGACCAGCGATGGGACTTCGCGCAGGCCGTCGAGGCGGCTGCCGGTCTTCTTCGTGCCGACGTGGTAGCCGATGTAGGCGCGCTGGCGGTTGCACTCCGCGAAGAAGTTTGCCGTGACCTCTGGCGTGAATGGGTAGTAGCCGCCTGTGATTTTCAGGCCCAGCGCGCCGCGGCGGAGCGCGCCCGACACGATGCCGCGCACTTCGGCCGGCGGCGGGTCGTCTCGGGGGATGGTGTGGCCCGGACGCATGATGAGCAGCCCGCCGACGTTGAGGCCGGCCCCTTTTCGGGCCGTGCCGTCGAAGAGGTCCTCAGGCGTGGAGCCGAAGTCGATGGCGGTGGTCGTCCCCGCCGCGGCGAGCATGGCGTGGCCCAGCGCGGGGTCCCACGTGGCGCGCTGGCCAGCGAAGTGGGCGTGTGTGTCGATAAGGCCGGGCATGACCCACGTGCCAGCGGCGTTTACGACCTCTCCGGCGAGGCCGCGGGTGATCCCGGGGCGCACCTCTTCGACCTTGCCGCCCGATATTGCGACGTCAGCCACGGCTTCCAGCTTGTTCGCCGGGTCAAGGACGGTCCCGCCTGCGATGAGTAGGTCGTATCTGGGCATGGGCGGTAGTTTAGCCCGTCGGGGACATCCCGCTGGGGGGTGGAACAAACCGCGGATCTCCTGCGTCTCAATTCTTAGAACGCCTCGACGTGCGTCGGGGAAAAGCGGTCAGCAGGAGAACTGTAGAAATGAAAAAGCAGACGCTAATCGCAGCCGTGGTGTCAGGCTTGGCGCTCCTGGCGATGGGCACGGGCGTGCTGTTCGCGGCCCTCGGAGGGGACGACCCCGCTGGCGTCCCTGCCGCCGCCGACATGCCAGTCCCGGGCAACGACATTGGGGACACTGTCCTCGCCGAAGGCGAAGGCGTGACGGC
>CAYWBD010000178.1:0-7468 GCA_964456315.1 uncultured Thermoflexus sp. | reverse complement strand
CTGGCCCGCGGGCCGGGGCGGGGTGAGACTGCGCCGGTACTGCCTTGTTCGTTGCGGGGGGTAGTCCATGTCCAAAGCCGAAACGCTTCAGCTTGTCGGAGACTGTGTCCACCATTGGGTCCTGGAGTCTCCGAGGGGGGAGCTGACGCCGGGCCGGTGCAAGAAATGCGGCAAGGAAAAGGAATTCACGGGGGAGACGAGCTACCGGATCGGTCGAGGGTCCGGGCAGCGCCACTAACCCTCCTTCGCCTGCCCACACGCCATTTTGTTTGACGCTCCTTCGGGCCGCTCCCTACGATGGGAGCACGGCCCGAAGTGCGTTTTGTGGGGACGTAGCTCAACCGGGAGAGCGCAGCGTTCGCATCGCTGAGGTTGGGGGTTCGAGCCCCCCCGTCTCCACCAGCCCGTTGCTTCCGACGCTTCGTGCGCGATCAGCGGTCCGGCGTAACGACTTGGCGCCCGGAGCGCGTACCGCGCCGCCACGGTGGCCGCATTCAAGGTCCCGCCCAGCGCCCCGACGGCGCGGCGTAGACCCGGACGGCGCAGGCCGTCACCGGGCCCCTGTAGCTCAGTGGATAGAGCAGCGGTTTCCTAAACCGTGTGCGCGGGTTCAACTCCCGCCAGGGGCCCCAATCTCTGCGCTGCGTCAGCGGCCCGGCTACCCGGCCGAAGGCCTCGCGGAGCAGGAGTTGGAGTCCCGACGTGACCAAGTACAACACGCACCTAGCCGCGGAGTTCTATGTCCTTTCGATGCTGCATCGGTTAGGCGCAGAGGCCACGCTGACCCTCGGCAACAAGAAGTCTGTGGACATTGTCATCGTGCGAGCGGCTGGTGACGCGGTCACGCTGGACGTGAAAGGTCTGGAAGGGAAGACCAACTGGCCTATCGATAATTTCAGACCGAAGGACAAGCATTTCTTGGTCTTTGTCAGCTTCTTGGGCGAGATCGCCAACCCGAACACGGTACCGGAGATCTACGTTGTCCCCGCTGGCGATGTCCCCGACCTGACTTATTCGGCTCCGGGCGGCCGCAGAGTCGTGCAGTTGGGTCGCCTCCGCAAAGACGGCGAAAGGTACCTAAACGGTTGGCAGCAGTTGGGCTGACCTCCACCTGACGGCTCCAACCGCCCACGCGCGGCCGGGGACTCTCGCCTCAACCCTTCGGCACCTCGGCCATCAGGGCGACGTTGTTGCCTTCGGGGTCTTTGAAGAACGTCATCCACAGCTCGTGGCGGGCGTCCTGGTGCACGACGTGGGGCTTGTCCTCAAACTTCACCCCGCGGCCCTGTAGCGCGGCGTACGCCTCCGGCGCGGACGGCACGCGGTAGTAGATCGTCGAGGTGTGGTCAAACTCCGGCTTCTCCGCCTTCGAAAGGAACAGGCGCACGCCGGCACAGTCGAAAAACGCCATGCCAGGGAACTTGAACAGGAGCTTCATGCCGAGCACGTGCTCGTAGAAGGCGGCGGCGCGGTCGATGTCCTTCACCGCAACGTGTATCTGGCCGATCTGCGAGAGCCCGAACGGTCTGCCGGTCATTCAGCTGCGTCCTATTGGCAGGTCAACACCCTGACTGCCAGGTGAGTGTCTCTCCACCAAGCTCGAGACAAGCCAATGCCCGCTGCACTGGCGCTGGGTCCCGCGCGGACCCCCCTCCCCCGGGTTCTAACGGCTGCCCAGAAGTGGGTCTCGTCAATCGCCACAGAGATCCTGAAAACAAGTTCAGGATGAAATGTTCTGGACGGCGTCTAGACCGACTTTGCCGCCTTCAGGTCCCAGGACACCGTTACCGCCTGGTCCGGTGTGCCGGCCACGGTCTGGGGCACGTACGTCACATAGATCTTGGCGTAATTGAAACTGACCTCCTCAATTGGCAGTTCAGAGCCGCTGCTACTGCTGCCGCCGGGCTTGATGGAGGACACCAGCACGTCTTCCATTTTGATCTGCAAGTACTGCGTCTTGGTCCGGCCTGAGCCCTGCACCTGAAACGTCACAGTCGGGATGTGCTCGCCGGTCGCACACATGAGGAACAGCTTCGGCGTCGCCTAGTCCATCGTCTTGGCGATAGTGAAGTCCTGGAACTGCGCCCTCTCCGTAGCCAAGCCGCCGGTTGAACCCGCCGTCGACACCCTTGGCTGGGCCACTCCGAAGTTGTAGGACAGGATCTCAATCCAGTCCTTGTGCTTCTCATCGACACTCTCACCGGGCACGCTGTCCAGTTTCATGAACGCATCGAACGCCATCAGCCACTCCTCCAGAAGTACAACGCCGCGCCGGGCGTCAGCCTGTCAGCGTAAAGACGAACCTGGCCGTGCCGTCGCCCCCCAGCTCCTCAGGGTGCTGCTCGGCGGTGTAAGTGCCTCTTGCCGCGGCGAAGCGGCCGGTCCCGCCGACTATCGCGAACACCGGCAACCTCTGCTGGACGGCCCTCGTCGCTCCCATGCCGATGATGGAGCCGTCATCGAGGACAAAGTTGTGCATCTGCAAATCGGACGCCGACGAGCGGCTGACGCCGAACGGGGCCTGCACCGTCAGGCAGCTTGAGTAGAACTCACCGACCTTGCTACCTCCCTTTGGAGAGAGCAGCTCGGCGTACGCGACCAACTGGTCGCCTCGCACCGCCATTTCGCCCCGCTTACGTTGCTGTGAGTAGAGGTGCAGGTGCCGGGCATGGACTTCCAGCACAGTGCCGACGGGCGCCTCCGGAGAGGGACCTGATGCTGCCTCAATGTGCTCGCGACGTGCCACCAGGCCCACAATTGCGCCGCCAAAGACCAGCGCCATGCGGCCCAAGAGGTTCCTGCGTGTCGTTTTGGACGACTCGATCATCGCCGACCTTCCCGCGCAATAGGGTGCCGGTTTCCCAACCGCGTAGTCCGCTCCAGGAACCCGAATTCATACAGCCTGCGCACGACGGACAGCGCCGCCGCGGTGACCTCGTCAGACAGGGGCCCGCCCGGGACCGCCAGTTCCTGAAGGACCTCTGAGAGAGAGAGCCGACCGTCGCAGCGGGAGAGAATCATCAGCGAGGTTGCGTCGAGGTTGCCCCTGAAATCCAGGCCGCGCTCGAGCCGTAGCACGCAGCTGTTGACTGACATCTTGCCGTCCAGGCACTCGAGCGTCTGGTCCAGGCGGTGGTGATCAGCAAGCCTGAACGTCTCCGCCAACAGCGACTGGTCATCGTCCATGCCGGCGGTGAAGTCCTGGGCTTCAAACAGCCTCAGGATGTGTTCCCACGCCGGCACCGGGCGCGTCAGGCCTCCTTCAAGGGCGAGGACCCAGTTCGGGCGCAGAGACCGCCGCATGATGATCGCGCCCGAGGCAATGGCATCGGTCCCGGTGTCCCGGTAGTAGCGCAGCCACCTGTCGAGCACATCGCCCCCCAAACGTGGCGAGGCGGTCAGGTCAGGGTGGTTCCATTTGGCGGCGTAGGTAAGCGGGTCCTCCGTCCGGGAGTGGAGCACAACGGCATCGCAGCCACCGCTGCTCACCCATTGCTTGACCGGCGCCGCCCAGGGCTCGCCTTGCCTGAGCGCCCAGTTGCACAGCATGAAAGCGAGGCCCCCCTCGTTCAGGTGAGCCGGGACCTGCTGGGCGATCTGGCGGCAAATCGCGTCTCCAGACATCCCGCCGTCACGGAACGTGAGCGTGGAGTCCGGCGAGATCACATAGGGCGGGTTACAGACGATGACGTCAAACTTCTCGCCGGCCACTGGCCTGAACAGGTCACCCTGGCGGACTTCCACGTTCCGGATGCCGTTGAGGGCAGCGCTGAACGCCGTGAACGTAAGGGCACGTGGGTTCACGTCAGTAGCGACTACCCGCGCGCTATGGCGCGACGCCAGCAAGGCCTGTACCCCGCCGCCAGTCCCCAGATCGAGGACCGAACCGGCTTCGCGCCGCGCCGTAATGTTCGCCAGGGCAACCGACGTCTGGTTGACGCCCGTCACGTAGTCCTTCGGCAGAGGCGCCCTATCGTCGCCCGGGCGGTCGCTGACGAGCAGGAGGCCATCGTACGGGGCGAGCTTCACGGCCGAGCGGATGCCACCGTTTTGGCGCTCTAGCAGGCCGATGCGCTCCAGGTCGTCCAGGTCAAGCGGGGCGAGCGTGAGCGCCGCTTCTACCCGGTCCACCGTAACGCCGAGGAGGAACAGCCTTATCGCGGTGGCGAGCCGGCCGCCGCCGGACAGGCGCCTCAGGTGTACCGGGGTGGCTGCGGCGCGGAGGGATATCTCCCCCTGTGCGCCGAGCGCCGTCTGAATCCCGGCCTCCGTGTAGCCAGTCTGGCTGAGGAATTCGCGGATACGGGACAGGAGCCGGTGGTCGCTGGCGTCGAGCCCGATTCCCCGGACCGGGGCGCTGGTCTCGGCTGCTCGCGCCGCAGTGACCTGTTCGAGCACTCTCATGGCCTCCCTCGCTCGGTGTGCCAGCGCTCGGCCCGGCGACGTGTCCCCGCCCGCGCACTGGCCGGGGTGGTTCGGCTACTCATACTCGCAGTTGCCAGCGGCCAGCCACGCCTTCAAGTCGAGCGGGCTCACGCGACGCGGCAGGTAGGCAGCCGTCGTCACGCTCCCCAGCACGTTTGCCCCTTTGACCAGGGCGGGAGGCGAAAGCGCAAAGTCGTTGAATGCGCTGAACTGGCCACTTGCGCCACCGTAGCGCCCGAATGAGTTCCAGATGCTGGTGCTGCTGAACGTCGAGCCGTATTTGCCAGACTCGTTGATGATCGAGTCCGTGCTATATGGGTTCCCGGAGACCTTACCCAGCAACTGGCCGTCCCCTGCGACCAGCCATGCGCCGCAGGTCTGCTCCATGACCGGGGCCTCCCACGGAGCAGATAAAGGCGCGGGTGTCGCTGTCGAGGCGGGTGTCGGCGGGAACGCAGATGACGCCGTCGGGGATACCGCCGCGGTAGGTACCGGGCTGCGGGTGGCCGTTGGTGGCGGTGTCACAGTGGCCGAAGGGACGGGGACAGGCGAAGAGACCGGTCCGACCGTAGGGCGAGCCGCAGGCGTGGGGGGCGTGGGCGACGCGGTCGGACTGCCCAACGGCGCGGCAGCCGGCGTGGGCGAGGGTGGTGGCGGTGGGACTGGGCTCGCAGTGGGTCCGGCCCCCGCGGTCGGGGAAGGGGTGGGCGCAGGCGTTGAAGTGGCGAGAGGAACCGTGCCAACAAGAGCAACCGTCGGTACAGCAGCCTGAGTCGCGGCCGGGGCCGGCGTCGCAGCGGGGGCCGGCGTCGGCGTGTTCGCTGGCTGCGGTGTGTCCTGGCCAGGCGTGGCGGCGGCTGTCGCGGTCGGTTGCGCGGTCGCCGTGGCTGGTTGCGGCGATGGGCCGGCCGGCTGAGTGCAAGCAACCACAGCGACAACGACAAGCGCGATCGCGGCTACAAGTTGGCTGACATTGAGGCGCATCTTGCCCGTCATCGCCGTCTGGCGCAACCGGGGAGGCGCTGCCTGATGACCTGAGCGGCCGCGCCGCGCAGTCTCGCGGCGGTCAGGGAAAAGCAGCCTCCATTGGGGAGCACGCTACCACTCCCCCGCCAAGGCCAGAGGCCATCCAGAAAATTTCATCCTGAACTTGTTTCAGGATCTCGGTCTGATTTCAATGGCAGGATTTCTAGATGGCCTCTAGAACGGATTCAACCCCATTTGGGAAACCTTGGGGTGAGCCAGCCTCGTCCGGACCTGCAGGCGGGCTACTTGCCCCTGTTGCCCGACTTCACCTCGTGCGCCTTCAGGAACCCCAGGTCAAGCTCGATGCCCAGGCCCGGCCGGTCCGCCGCCAGGTACAAGTCGCCCTTCCTGATGTCCAGCGGGTGGTCTATGAAAGCGTTGTAGTTCGAGAGGTCGTAGCGGCTCGTCTCCAGCTTGTAGAAGTTCGGCACCGTCATCATCACGTGCGCGCCGGCGACGACATTGACCGGCCCCGACGCGTCATGCGGCGACATCGGGATGTAGTACGCCTCGGCCATTGTTGAGATCTTCTTCAACTCCGTGATGCCGCCAGTCCACGTCACGTCCGGCATCACGAAATCTGCCAGGCCGTTCTCAAAGATCGGCAGGAAGTCGAAGCGCGTGTGCAGGCGCTCGCCGACGCAAATGCGCGCCATGGACTGCTCCTTGACCTGCTTCAGCGCCTTCCAGGACTCCGGCGGCACGGGCTCCTCGAACCAGTGGATGTTCCACTTCGACATCGTGTTCGCCAGGCGCACAGCGGTGGGCACGTTGTAGCAGCCGTGGGCATCGATCAGGATCTCCATCTTCGGGCCGATGGCTTCCCTCACCGCCTCGACGATCTCGTACGCCCGCGCCTCGCTGTCCGGGTGGATCTCCCCGTCCATGTAGGACGTCCCGCGGCGGTCGTTCGAGCGCATGGGGTCGAACTTGAACGCACGGTGGCCCGAGGCGACGATCTCCCTGGCGTCTGCGATGGCCTGCTCCACGGTCTGCGGCTCTGGCGGGTGCGTGTACAGGGCGATGCGGTCCCGCACCTCGCCGCCGAGCAGCTTGTAAACAGGCTGCCCAAGCTCCTTGCCGCGGATGTCCCAGAGCGCGATGTCTATGCCTGAGATGGCCGCAGTCGTGGCGCCGCGCGTGCCCAGGTACGTCATGGACCTGAAAATCTTCTGCCAGATGGCCTCGATCTGGCTCGCGTCGTCGCCGGTTATCAGCTTCCCCACCTCGCGGATGAAACCGGCGATCGCGCTGTTGGCGACCGGGCCAGGGAAGGTCGTGACCTCGCCCCACCCCGTGATGCCCTCGGCCGTGTCCACCTGAACGAAGACCAGGCGCCGCTTGACCGGGTCCCGGCGTTGCTTCTTGCCCGGACGGTTGTCCCAGTCGGTCTCCACGACCCACGGACGGACGTTGGTGATCTTCATGTGAATCCCCTTCTCAGCCCGCCGGCGCGCTCGCCTCGGCCTTCGTTGGTGTGACTGGCGATAGAGTTGGCCTCCGCACTGCTAGTACCAGAACGCCTCCTATGGCGAACAGGCCGGCCGCGATGGCGAACGTTGTCCGGTAGCTGCCAGTCGTGTCGTACAGACGCCCGGCCATGATAGGCCCGATCAGCACGGGGACGACGCTCAGCACCAGAGACACGACCCCCTGTATCGAGCCGAAATGCTTCAAGCCGAAGGTCTCGAGCGTGACCAGTGACATGAGCGGCCCGATGCCCCCGAACCCGAGCCCAAAAAACACTATCGCAGGCCACACAAAGTTAGTGCCGCCCGCCAGTATGACAAGCACCACACCGGCCGACATTATCCCGATCGCGATGACGAACGACAGCCGCGCGGTGAGCCGTTCGCTCAGCCAGCCCCAGCTGAGTTTGCTACAGAGGGCCGTGCCCGCGAGGACGGTCAGAGCGAACGTCGCCTGGGACGAGGTCCAGCCTTCTGCCTGCATATGGGGGATCAGTTGCGTCATGAAGGACGGGTAGCTGAAGCCGGCACACGTGATGCCCAGCATA
>CAYWBD010000177.1:0-2436 GCA_964456315.1 uncultured Thermoflexus sp. | reverse complement strand
CCTGGGCGGATGAGCAGATCGAGCTCTACGTCTTCGCCGCGAACGGGGCACTTGCGCGCCGGCACCGATGGAACGTGTGGTTCCTCCGCCGCCTCATCGAGGTGGAGTCGGAGCTGGGCCCCCGCGTAAGTGGCGGGGGGTCTCTCGCCGTCGTAGGCGATTGGATCGCCGCGCTTGCCGGACTACCGATCCTAGGCGAATGGATGGCCGAACCCGCTGCAGCGCGCATCGCGGCCCTTATCGACAAGCACCGACCGTTCCATCCAAGAATCGAACCACGCCACCTAGTTCAACTCTGGCCGCTTTCCGAATTGTTGACCAGTGGCGTTCCGTCCACTGGCATGCCGGCCGGCGAGATTTTCATCGACCTTGGTGAAAGCAAGGGTGCTCGCGATGCACGTATGGCCGTCGTCGAGGACGTCAGCCGGCGGCGCAAAGCCTATGCCCCGGCGGCCCGAGAACCGGTGAATTCCCTTCGCAAACGCGCGGAGATGATCGCGTACGGAATTGCCCTAGGCCTGCCTTTGACCGACAGGCCGGGCCCGTTTGCCGCCCTAGCCGCATTGCTGGAGCGGCTCCCGATGGTGGACATCGTTGAGAACAGGACTCGCATGCCCGAGTCCAGCTTGACCGCGGTCTTACTCACAATATTCAGCTATGAACCAGACGTCCTAAGGTGAACGAAAGCTCGGTCGAGAACAAAGAGACAACCGAACGCGCTTGACATGCGCGGTAAGTGATGAAGGGCGAAAGGTGAGTCACATGAACGGTGAACGCCAACGCAGAGCGTCGGGGTCAGTCCAGCCGCTTGGACCAGGCAAGTGGCGCGTCTGGGTGTCGGGTGGCCGGGATGCGGGCGGGCGGCGGATCCGGGTCAGTGAAGTAGTGCATAGCGCCCAGCGCAAGGACGCCGCTGCCCGGCTGCGTGCCCTCACGAGTGAGATCGACCGCGGGGAATTCGTCCCCGGCGACAGAATGACGGTGCGTCAGTTCCTGGAGCGGTGGTGGCCCTCAAAAGCGGCTTCGCTCTCCCCTACTGGGGCTGTCGGGCTCCGACGCATGTATGACAAGTACATGCTCCCGAGAATCGGCGGCCGTCCACTTCATCAAGTCACAGCACCTGATGTCGCTGGACTTGTCGGCCTCCTCGTCAATCAGGGCAAGGTCGGTCAGGCCATCCACGTTCACCAGGCGCTCCGCGTGTTATTCAATGCCGCGCAGCGGCAGGGCGTGATCGTCCGCAGCCCTGTCGCAGGCACAGAAAGGCCGCAAAAACAGCACAGGGAAATGCGGACGCTCACTCCCGATGACTGGAGGCGTGTCCATGGTTACCTACTGCAGCGGGAATCCTGGGCAATCGTGCCATTCACGGTGCTGCTGACGTGTGGGATAAGGCGCAGCGAGCTCGCAGGCCTCAGGTGGGGCGACATAGACCTGGCCCGCTCCGTCCTCCATGTGCGCCGCAGCTACCACCTGCTCAAGGGCGGTAAGGTGGAGGTCAGGTCCCCTAAGACAGCCCGGGCTCGCAGGGCCGTCGCTGTCGACTCCTGGACCGCCGCCTCGCTGGCCACTCACCTTCAACAAGCCACCCGGGACGCGGAGATGCTCGGGCGCAGGCTCAGCGACAATGACTACGTCTTCTGCCGAGGGGACGGGACGCCCTGGCCGCCCGACACATTCTCTCAGCTATGGCGGCGGACCGTGGCGAAGCTGGGTATCGTGTGTCGCCTGCATGACCTCCGCCACAGCGCCGCATCGCTCATGCTTGCCTCCGGCGCCGACGCAAAGCTCATATCGGTGCGGCTGGGCCACTCGAGCGTCGCGTTTACGCTTGACACCTATGCCCACCTGCTGCCGGACGCTCAGGCCCGGGCCGCTGAACGGATGGCGGCCATGCTGAACGCGCACGCCCCGGCCCTGCCGGCACCCCGGGCGCGGGCAGGCTCGTCCGGGGGTGATCAACGTGAATTGGCACACGAATTGGCACATGTGGCGGCGGGGGCCGGTTGAATGGCGGTCCTTTTGCTGAGATTAGACTGAGATTGGTGGGCCCGGCGGGAATTGAACCTGCGACCAAGCGGTTATGAGCCGCCCGCTCTAACCACTGAGCTACGGGCCCGCGACCTAAAGTATGCACCCGCGGCCAGTTTGGGAGCGACACCTTGATGGGCGCGCCGTCGCAGGAAGACTGGCGCGGCCTATCGGCTGGGCCCGGTCGTGCCAGTCAGCGCTTGCAGCACCTTGAGGCCTATTGCCGCAGCCTGCCCAAGAAGCGGCGTGTCCACGTTGGCTAGAGTGTCTGAGGGGCCGTGGATGAGGGAAAAGTCGCTGCCGGCGATGAACACGGTGGGGATGCCGGCCTCCTGGAATGACATGTGGTCACTGCCGCCTGCCCCCAGCTCGGCAGATGTCATCACGCGTACGCCCAGCTCGCCC
>CAYWBD010000176.1:0-2800 GCA_964456315.1 uncultured Thermoflexus sp. | reverse complement strand
CGCTGGTGTTGTCTTTGTCGAAGGAGCCCCAGCCGCCGTTGCGGCTCTGCATGCTCAGCACCCAGCGCAGACCGCGCTCGACCGCGGCGTCCCTGGCCTGCGGGTTGCCGGGTACGGCCCGCCCAATTGCTAGCAGGATCTCCGCGGCATCATCAGTGTCGGGGTACTGGTCGTTGGCGAACTCGAAAGCCCAGCCGCCTGGCTCGGCGCCTTTCACTTTGACCGACCAGTCCCCCGGCTTCAGGATCTGACGGTCGATCAGCCAGTCCGACGCCTGAGTGAGGGCCGGGTGGCCGGCGTCCATGCCCGAATCGAGAAGCGAGTTCATCGCCAGGCAAGTGTCCCAGAGCGGGGAAACGCAGGCTTGCAGCCGCCAGGTGTCAGCGCCTTCTATGGCGAAGCCCTCGAACCCGTCAAGTCCTTTCTTGATGGCGCCCGTGTGCACCGGGTGGCCTAGCTGTTTCAGCGCGATCAGCGAGTACACCCACGGTGGTTGAATGCCCCCCCAGGAGCCGTCGGCCTCCTGGTGGGAGGTGACCCAGCGGTCGACCTCTCTGAGGGCGCGCTTGCGCAGCGGGTTCCAGCCGATACGTTCGACACGCTGCAATACCCGGTCTGCGGCGTAGAACATGCGCTCAAGGCCCAGGCCGGCCGGCGGCGGAAGCTCGTACTTGGCGCGTTCGCGTCCGTCGGGGTAAAGCTCATCGATGCCAGCGCCGTCGGGCACCGGGAACGTGGGCTGCTGGGACAAGATCACCGACATCGGCACGATGGTAGCCCGGGTCCAGCTCGAGAACGAGTAGATGTTCAACGGAAGGCGGCCGGGCACCATGATTATTTCCGGCGCCAGGTACGGTGTGCCTTTCCAGTCCCACTGGCCCAGCATCGCCAGCCAGATCTTGGTGAAGATGCGCGCCTTTTCGACCCCGCCCTTGTCCACGATGAGCTCCCTGGCCCGGACCATCCCCGGGGACCGGGCGTCCCGGCCAGCCATCTTCAGCGCCAGGTAGCACTCGATAGACGTGCTGAGGTCAGCCGGCGCACCGTAGTACAGTGCCCAGCCGCCGTCTGGCTGCTGGCGGCTTTCGACATGGTTTGCGATCTTTCGCCAGCGCTCCCTGTCCGTCACCCCGAGGATGTGCTGCAGGAAGACGTACTCCGCCTCCATGGTCGGGTTTGACTCCAGCTCGCCCCACCAGTACCCGTCGGGGTGCTGACACTGAAGCATCCACTGTTGCGCTCGTGATATGGCCTCTTCAACGGTGAGGGCGCGGTAGGGATGGGCGAGCATGTCGGGCATGTCGCCACGGACCGGTGGGACCTGGCCACCCCTCCCGGACTGAAGGTGGCTCGGAGGCGACTTCGCTCTGATCGTCACCGGGCGGCCTCCGGGCGCGCCGCGGGCCCGCGCCAGCGCCGTTGGGAGTAACCGTGGTCGATATACCAGCGCGCCGCGCGTTCCAGTGACTCCGTGGCGGGCCGCATCGGGAGTCCCAGCTCTCTCACCGCTTTGTCAGACGTGACAAACATTGGGTGGCGGGCCACCCGGAGGCCCTCGATGGGGATGTACGGCTCTCGCCGGACGTGAGCGCGGACGAGCACGGATTCCGCAGCGCCGGCGGCGAAGGCGACGGCGTAGGGTACACGGAAGGGTGTGCGCCTCAAGCCGGTCACTCTAGCCAGAGTGGCGTAAATGGCGAGAACGCTCAGGTTTTCCAGCCCGCCCAAGATGTACCGCTCACCGGCGCGCCCTTTTTCAAACGCCAGAATGTGTCCCGCAGCCACATCGTCGACGTCGCACACGTTGACCCCCGTTTCAACGTAGCCCGGGAACCGCCTGCGCAAGAACTCCAGCACTATGCGGCCGGTCGGCGTCGGGCGGGCATCACCGGGTCCGAAGGGCGCGGTCGGATTCACGACGACCACGTCAAAGCCGGGTGAGTTGAACGACAGGGCGGCCTGCTCCCCCAGGAGCTTAGAGCGCTTGTAGTGGCCGGGCAGTTCTCCCAATTCCGCCAGGTAAGACTCGTCTGCGAACCGGCCCGGGCCAGGCCACTTCAAGGTTGCGACGGTGCTCGTGTGGACCACGCGCCGCACCCCCGCGTCCCGCGCCGCGGCCAGGACGTTGCGCACCCCTTCGACGTTCACCCGGTAGGTCTCGGCAGGGCGCAGCCCGGAGTAGGAGTAGACCGCCGCCAGGTGGAAAACGCCCTCGACCCCGGCGACCGCCGCCCGCACCGCGGCAGGGTCGAGGATGTCGCCGGTTACCACCTGGATCCCCTGACGGCCCAGCTCTTCCCGGCCGCCTCCGGCTCGCGCCAACGCACGCACGTCGTGACCACGCTGCGCAAGCAGCCTGGCGACTGCCCCGCCGACAAACCCGGTTGCGCCCGTGACAAGGAGTTTCATTGCGGCGCGTCTCCGGGGTGGCCCGGACGGTGTGCCAGCATCAGGGCCGGGGCGTCGGGCCGCGGTCCGGAGGCCAAGACGGCTTGCCAGTGGATGCTCGCCCAAAGCATGCCCACGAATGCGTCCAGGGAGCGCCCCGCGATGCGGGCGGACCGAGCCAGCCCAGGCAGGGCCACCACGTCGGTGGGCCGTTTGACCAGGGCGGTGGCGACGGTCCTGAGGCGTCCACGGTCCGCAGCGCCGTCGATTGCCGAGACGAACCTGGGCAACGCCTGCCCGGAAGTGTCCAAGACGACCCTCACGGCAAGCCAGGGCACCCCGGCGCGACTTGCGGCCGATGCCGCGGCGTAGCTCTCCATGTCCACCACCAGCGCGGCGTGGTCAGTCCCGA
>CAYWBD010000175.1:0-5106 GCA_964456315.1 uncultured Thermoflexus sp. | reverse complement strand
GATGGCACGCTGGGGGTTTACTACCTCTCGATGGCGCTCACCGGAGCCGACGGGTCCAGGAGCATGTAAGCCTCCCCCCACTGGTCAGCAGAGCCGATTCTCCAGGGGGAGCGGGAGCCGACAGGCCGGAGCCTGATGCCGAAGGTGCCGCCCGCTACAAGCAGCGAGACGCCTGCGCCGGAGTCGCCCACCAGGACGTACCGGACGGGACACGGCGATCCGCCGAGGTCGCCCGACCAGCCGACGACCTCATGCGGGCCGTCGTGTCCGGACACTTCTGGGACCAGCAGCGCGTCCGCGGTCATCTCGGGACCTCGCGCTTCAAAGACCTGCTGGGGGCTGTAGGAGCAGTTCGGGTTTTCTTCTACTTCAACCCAGACCTGGGGCATATCGTGCTCCCCGGAGTAGACGGCGCCCGGCATCGCGCAGCGGGCATTTAGAGGTTGGGGAAAACGGACGAGCACCTTCCCTCGCAAGCGCGCATCAGGGCAGGAGTCCGGCCTCGGTCAGCGCCGTGCGCAGCTGAGCAGACTCCTTCATGCCCAGCGGCGGTACGGGCCGCCGGGGGATGGTCGTGTCATAGCCGAGCATGTTCAGCCCCGCTTTGAGAGCGGCTACACCGTGGCTCATGCCAAGGAAGTCTGCAGCCAGTATTTTGCGCTGCGCCTCCTGTGCCTCGGCAAACTTCCCCCCCATGCCGAGCTTCATTATGCGCACCGCGACCTCGGGCCCCCAGTTCGCAAAGAAGCAGCAGGCCCCATTGGCCCCTATCAGCGCGCCGGGCAGCAGCAGGCTGCCGTTGGGCGTCCAGAACTTGACGCTGGACGGCACGAAGCGGCGCACGTGCGCCTCATACCGGATGTTGTGCCAGAAGATGTAAGCGAAGACGTTCTCAAGTTCGCAGATCGCCCCGGCCTCCTCGGGGGTGACGGCGAATCCGCCCGTCTGCCAGGTCTGGTGGATCACAATCACGGGCACCGGGCTGCGCCGCGTGACCTCCTTGAAGTAGGGCAGGGCGACACCGGTGTGGCCACCTGTGGCCGTCTGGGGTATGCGGACTCGCACCATCCCGGCGCCTGAGCGCGCCATCTCCTCGGCGAGGCGCAACGTCTCAGTGGTAGAAGGGTTGTCTATGCCGCCTATGACCAGCTTCCGGCCCGCCGCCGCGCTGGCGACAGTCCGGACCGAATCGACGCGTTCCTGCTCGCTCAGGGCCGTCTCTTCGCCTCCGGCTGACCCCACGACAAACCCGGAAAGGGGCGTCTTGCACCAGCGTTCAATGTTGCGGGCGAGCCGGTCGTGGTCCACCGACTCGTCCTCCCGGAAAGGGGTGGGAGTCGGCGCTACCACTATGGGGTCAGGCGGGATGATGGTCATCGAGCACCTCTGGGTCGGGGCACGCAGGCCAACGGCGGCGCTGGCGTCGGCCGGATGGCCTGGTCGGGCCGCCTTTGTTAAGATTCCGCCAGTATCCTTGCGAGGCAGCCGGCCGGTCAACGCAGCGTCAAGCAGTCTGGGCAGCCGGTGAATCAGGGCCAGGCACGCCCCGACCGGACTGGCTGCCAGCCGGGGCCCTTGCAAGGTCACACGATAGAACGGAGCGCGAACCTCATGGCAACTACGATGAAGGCCGAGACACGCGGCAAGTCCGGGATCCCGACCGAAAAGCTGCGCTGGATGTACGAGACGATGTACCGCATCCGTCGCTTCGAAGAGACCATGCTGGAGCAGACGTTCAAGGGCAACTCCATGGGCGTGACTCACCCTTCGGACGGGCAGGAGGCAGGGCCGACCGGGGTCTGCGCGCACCTGACGAAGCTGGACTGGATCGGCTCGACGCACCGCGGCCACGGGCACTGCATCGCGAAGGGCCTGGACACCAACGGCATGATGGCCGAGATCATGGGACGCTACACCGGCCAGTGCAAGGGCAAGGGCGGCTCCATGCACATCGCCGACTACTCGAAGGGCATGCTGGGCACCAACGCCATCGTCGGCGCCAGCATCCCGCTCGCCGTCGGCGCCGCGCTGACATCCAAGTACCGCCACAACGAGAAAAACTCGATCGCCGTGGCGTTCTTCGGAGAAGGCGCCACCAGCCAGGGCGTGCTGCATGAGTCGATGAACCTGGCGTCCATCTGGAAGCTGCCGGTCATCTTCGTCTGCGAGAACAATCAATACGCGGAGGCAACACCCGCCTGGTACGCCGTGTCCACGCCGGACATCGCGTCCCGCGCAGAGGGCTACAGCATCCCCGGCGTGCTCGTGGACGGGATGGACGTGTTTGCGGTGTACGACGCCGCCGGCGAGGCTGTCCGCCGCGCACGGGCCGGCGAGGGCCCAACGTTCCTGGAGCTCAAGACCTACCGTTTCCACGGCCACTTCCACGCCGATGTCCCTGAGAAGTACCGCTCTAAGGAAGAAGAGGCCGAGTGGCGCGCCAAAGACCCTATCAAGGGCTTCGAGAAGCGTGTCCTGGACCAGCGGCTGTTCACCGACCAAGAGCTAAAGACGACCCGTGACGCCATCGACAAGGAGATGGTCGGGGCCGTGGAGTTCGGGTTGTCCAGCCCGATGCCGCCCCTGGAAGAGCTCTACTCGGACGTGTATGTCAAGTACTCGAACCCCTTGCAGGGGCTGAGGTAGGAAACCCCCAGGCCGCGGCGTCTCGACACGGGGTCGACCGCCGCCAGAGAAGGTGCACAAAACATGACGACCACGCTCGAACGTCCGCCACTGGAGTCTTTGGTCGCCGCCGCGGACAGCTACGGCCCCGGCAGCGCGCTCGGCCCGGGCTACTCAGGCGCAGGCGAAGTCGTGCGCTACCGCGACGCCTTCAACCGCACGCTGCGCGACGAGCTGAACCGGGACCAGAACGTCATCATCATGGGAGAGGACATATCCGGCGGCTTTGACAAGAAGACGAAGCAACCGCTTGACGCCTGGGGCGGCCCTTTCGCCGCGACCAAGGGCCTGGTGCAGGACTTCGGCCCGGAGCGCATCCGGGACTGCCCGATCTCCGAGGCAGGGTTCCTGGGCGCCGCGGTGGGCGCAGCCCTGACCGGCCTGCGGCCCGTCGTGGACCTCATGTACTTCGACTTTGTGACCGTGGCGTTCGACCAGCTGTTGTCCAATGCGGCGAAGTCCCGCTACATGTTCGGCGGGCAGACCAAAGTCCCGCTGACCATGTTCGCCCGGTCCGGCGCTGGCACGGGCCATGCCGCCCAGCATTCAGAGAGCTTCTATTCGATCCTGGCGCACATCCCGGGGCTCAAAGTCGTCGTCCCGTCTGACCCTTACTCCGTGCGCGGCCTGCTGGCGGCGGCGATCCGGGATGACGACCCGGTGTTCGTCGTCAACGACAAAAAGCTCATCAACCTGACGGGGTTCGTGCCGACGGAGTCCTTCGTCATAGAGCTGGGCAAGGGCCGGTACATGCGCCGGGGCAAGGATGTCACGCTGGTGGGCATGTCATACACGTCTGTGGTGTGCCAGAAGGCCGCGGAGGAGCTCGCCAAGGTTGGCGTCGACGCCGAAGTGATCGACATGATGAGCCTCTCGCCGCTAGACGAGCAGATCGTGCTCGACTCTGTTGTCCGCACCAACCGCCTGGTGATCGTTGACGAGGACAGCCCCCGCGCCGGCATGGCGGCGGAGATCGCCGCGGTGGTCGCAGAGAAGGCGTTTGACTCGCTGGACGCGCCTATCAAACGCGTGACCGGGCCGCACACCCCCGTGCCCTACAACAAGGGCCTCGAAATCGCATTCATGCCCGGCGTGCAGGATGTGGTGTCGACAACGAAGCGGCTGCTGGGCGTCGCGTAGGGGAGCGCGCCGCGCGGCAGGCTCGCGCTCATTCCCGGGGTGGGCAATTCCGTGCCACACGACCTGACACAGGGGCACGCTCACCGTGCCCCTGCCCGTTTGGAGGCGAGCCATGTGCAGGAGCATCAAGACGCTGCGAGACCCCGAACGAAAGGCCACGGACGACGAGGTCCGTGCCGCGGCGCTGCAATACGTGCGCAAGATCAGCGGTTATCGCGTGCCGTCGAAGGCCAACGAGGCCGTGTTCGGCGCCGCGGTGGACGAAGTGGCCGCGGCTTCCGAGCGGCTCCTGGCGCGCCTCAAGACAGGCGCGCGGGCCTGAGCCACTGACGCCGGCCTCGCCGCGCCGCAGTTCGCCCTGAGCCTGTCGAAGGGAGCCTGTCTACGGGAGCCGTGACGGCCAGCCTTCGACCCACGCCCGCGCCCGCTTTCCCTGCCAGGGAGAGGGCGCTGTCGCCACCCTCGACCCTTCGGCCCGGCTCAGGGCAAGCAGGCTCAGGCCGAACTACAGCGAGGACCTTTTCAACACCGCCGCGCCCACCTTCGTCCTTCGCCAAGCTCAGGACGGACCTGGGCCGCGATTGCCGGCCCCTCCCGCAAAAACTCGCCAAATCGCGCACCGACGTCCCTAGGAAATGTCAGGCCGACTGCCGCTATCGTCGCGGGAGCAACTGATTTGGTCGGGTTTCTTGCGCTCTTGAGGAGCATCACAGATGGTCAACGTGTTGGATTCGGCCCCACCGCAGTCGTTCATGGACGCGGTGCCTGCGTCGATTGTGGTGATCGGGGTCGGTGGCGGCGGCTGCAATGCCGTGTCGCGCATTGTCAAAGAGCGCACCGTCCCCGGAGTGGCCTACGTCTGTGTAAACACAGACATCAAGTCACTCCAGAAGGCGAGCGGCGCGAAACTCATCCAGATCGGCTCTGCCCTGACGCGTGGCACCGGCGCGGGCGGAGACCCTGAGGTTGGCGCGAAGGCTGCTGAGGCCGACCGCGAGGCTATCCGGGCGGCCATTGGCACGCCGGACCTCGTCTTCATCGCCGCGGGCATGGGTGGCGGGACCGGCACCGGCGCAGCGCCGCTGGTGGCTGAGGAAGCCCGCAAGACCGGCGCCCTGGTAGTTGGCGTCGTGTCCACCCCGTTCGCCTGGGAAGGGCAGCGGAGGCTGGAATCGGCCCTGGCGGGCGTCAGCCGGCTGCACGACAAGGTGGACAACCTGGTGGTCATCCACAACGACCGCCTGCTCCGCCTCCTGCGCAAGGACGTCTCGATGAACGAGG
>CAYWBD010000174.1:0-2998 GCA_964456315.1 uncultured Thermoflexus sp. | reverse complement strand
CGGACATCGGCGAGTACGGGCTTGCTGACCTGCGGCTCGATCACTGGAGACTTCTGCGCGGGAACTTGTCGCACGGGCTCCGGTGCTGACCGGGGGACATCGGCCAGTACGGGCTTGCTGACCTGCGGCTCGATCACTGGAGACTTCTGCGGGGGGGCGTGTCGCACGGGCTCCGGTGCTGACCGGGGGACATCGGCCAGTACGGGCCGTTTGACCTGCGGCTCGATCACCTGGGGCATCTGCGCGGGGGCTTGTCCTACGTGCTCCGGTACTGATGGGCGGACATCGGCCGGCAGGGGCTTGTTGACTTGCGGCTCGATTACTGGAGGGCGGACATCAGCCAACGTCGTCCGGTTGACCTGCGGCTCGATCACCGAGGGCTTCTGCGTCAGGGCCTGTCGTGCTGGCTCCGGTGCTGACAGGCGGACATCGCCGGGCACGGGCGGGTTGACCTGCGGCCCGATCACCGGAGGCCGGGCATCGGCGGGCACGGGCTCTTTGACCTGCGACTCGATTACTGGAGGGCAGACATCAGCATGCACCGCCCGGTTGACCGGCTGCCCGGCCACGGCGGGCTTCTGCGCGGGGGCCTGTCGTACGGGCTCCGGTGCTGACGGTGGGACATGGGCCAGCCCTGGTCGGTTGACCTGCGGCTCGATTACTGGAGGGCGGACATCAGCCAACACTGGCCGGTTGACCGGCTGCCCGGCCACCGTGGGCTTCTGCGCGGGAGCCTGTCGCGCGGACTCCGGACCGGATATTCGCACGAGCCTGGGCAGTCGTGCGGCCGGAGGCGGCGCCGGGGGCGGCGGCGCCGGGCGGTCGGACTGGGGCGCAGTGGCGAATGCCAGACTATGTCTGTGAGTCAGACGGGACCGGCAACAGAAGCGATAACCTTGTCCGCGGGCCGGGCTCATCTGGTTACAACTTGGGCCGGCAGGACCCCAGCGCCATCAGGCGCAACGTCAGCGCCAGGCGCTCGCGTCGAGTTGGGCGCAAGCGCAGGTTCGTGATACACCACCGCGTCCGCCCTTAGCCGGTAGGCCACGCCATCCTCGGTCAACGAGACCCTCTGAATGTCCAGCGCTTCGAATCGATCGCGCATTGCGGAAAGGAACAGCCACAGGTCCTTGGCGTTGCCCCGAGCAGTCAGAGCAAACGGGAGAGCCTGATACTCCACCCCGTTCAACTTCACGACCTTACTCGGGTGGATGCCCTCCATCTGGACGGTGACGCCCACCTCGCGGGACAGCGCGAGAAGCCTTTCTACAACCTGCCAGTCCGGCTGCCCGGGCACCCGCCCTGCAACCGCGGTGCCAAGTGCGAGCTCCCAGGTCACCTTTTGGTGCTCGGCTTCAGTAGCGTCGGGGGTCGGCACCGACAAGAACGCTGATCCCGCATTCTTGGCCTGTTCAAGGCGGGCCTGTGCCTGTAATGCCAGGACGTACTGAGCGCCCAGAATGCTGCTGACAACCGCAAGCGCCACCACGAGGGCGACCGGCAGTAGCACGCGTCTGCCTGAAGACTGTGCGGACCTCCGGGACCTGATTGTCCTGGGGGCGTCAGCTTCATCCGCGGGAGCCTGCTCACTTCGTGGAGGCGGCCCAGGGGCGGCTGAAATCTGCTCGTCCATCGCCTGCTCTTTACAACCGACGCGGGTCCCCGACGTCCAAGTCCACCGCATGACATCGACGCGCCCGTGGTTCGCAGACCAGACCTCGCGCTCTTGATACGAGCATACGAGGGGCACAAAAATGCCTGTTGGGGGTGGCCCCCCGGATGACACTGCGGTTGGCGCAGTCCGGCCCGCCTGCAAGATGTGAGACCGGACTCGGAGTACGGCAGATCCAACCGGGACGCACCTGTAGGCGGGGCAGCCGCTGCGGGCGGGGGAGGGGGCGAGCCTGCCGTGCCTCCATCATTCCTTAACCCTGTGCTGATACCAAGGTGCTGACTCAGAAGCGCTATCCCACGGTGGGAATGGGGCGCATTAGTGACCCCGCCGCCGCCCGGTCAGCAGGCGAAGAGGCGGCACTACCGCCCCGGCACAACTGTGGATAGGATTAGGCGCGCTGCGGGAGAGTCCGAAATCGGACGCCGGACGAAACCGCAGCCGCACGGCGAGCGTACCTGCCATCGCGGCCCGACGGCCGTGCATCGCCCGGTCAAAGGCCTGCCAGCAGCGCGGGCGATTAGCTCAGCCGGCTAGAGCGTCTGTCTTACACACAGAAGGTCAGAGGTTCAAGCCCTCTATCGCCCACCAGTTCCCCGGAAGCGGCGCAGCAGGCCTCTATACTCAACCGGCGTTGCCGGCCAGATACACGCAGCCACTGACAGGAGCGCGATTTGACCACTACCACGGACCCCAAGCTCAGGGCCAGCGCCCTGGTCGACAACATCTCGACTGTGATCGTCGGCAAGCGCAGCGCCGTCGAGCTGGCCCTCGTCGCCCTCATCAGCAAGGGGCACATCCTCATAGAAGACGTCCCCGGCGTGGGCAAGACCATGCTGGCCCGGTCCATCGCCGTCACCACAGGCTGCGGCTTCCGCCGCCTGCAGTTCACCCCGGACCTGCTCCCCAGCGACATCACGGGCGTCTCGATCTTCAACCAGAAGACCGAGAACTTTGAGTTCCGGCCCGGACCGATCATGGCGCAGGTCGTGCTTGCCGACGAGATCAACCGCGCCACACCCAAGACGCAGTCAGCCCTGCTCGAGGCCATGGGCGAGCAACAGGTGACTGTCGAGGGGGTCACCTACCAGCTGCCGTCCCCGTTCATGGTGCTGGCCACGCAGAACCCCATCGAGTACGAAGGCACTTTCCCGCTCCCAGAGGCCCAGCTCGACAGGTTTTTCATGCGCATATCGCTTGGCTACCCGTCCCGCGAAGAAGAGGTCGCCATCCTGGACCGCCGGGAGCAGGCGGACCCCATAGACGCTCTGAAGCCGGCCTGCACGCCGGCCGACGTCATGCACCTGCAGGAATTCGCCGAGCGCG
>CAYWBD010000173.1:0-9591 GCA_964456315.1 uncultured Thermoflexus sp. | reverse complement strand
GGGAGAGGGCCAGGGTGAGGGGTCGGCTCTCGTCCCCTCTCCCCAGAGGGCCGCGAGGCCGGGCTGCAGCGCCCGCCGTCGCGAATCTGCGAAACCTGTGCAATCTGTGGACCCGTCAGACGACCTCCAGTGGTTCCTGGCAGACGCCGGCGGGCTGGCGCAGTCCCTGCTCGCGGACGGCTTCACCGCGATGAAAATCTGGCCATTCGACCAGTTCGCACCGGACACGGGTGGCCACTTCCTGTCGGCGACGGACCTTGAAAAAGGGCTCTCGCCGTTCAGGCAGATTCGGGACGCCGTGGGCGACCGCATGGAGGTCGCCGCAGAGCTGCACTCGGTCTGGTCGCTGCCCGCGGCGCTCCGCATCGTCAGCGCCCTAAACGACTTCGACCTCATGTGGGTCGAGGACCCTGTAGGCGCGCAGGACATCGGCGCGCTGGCCCAGGTCGCCCCAGCCAGCCGCAACCCCATCGCGGCCAGCGAGTCGCTCGCCACCAAAGAGGCCTACGTGGAGCTGTTCGACCGCGGCCAGGTGCGGGTGTGCATGCTTGACGTGTGCTGGGTGGGCGGCCTCACCGAGGCACGGGCTGTCGCCGCGATGGCTCAGGCTGCACGCGTGCCGGTGACGCCGCACGATTGCACCGGCCCCGTGAACCTCATGGCTGGCCTGCACCTATCGATACACGCCCCAAACGCGCTCGTCCAGGAGACCGTCCGCGCCTTCAACCGCGGGGTCTACCCGCGGGTCGTGGACAAGCTGCCCCGGATAGAAAACGGCGTCGCCCACGCGCCGCAGGCGCCGGGCCTCGGAATGGCACTGCGCCCCGAGTTTCTGAGAGATCGCGGGACGACGGTCAAGCGGACCGGGAAGTGAGAACGCCCCGGGCATTCCCGGGCACGAGGAAGCGAGGAGGCAAAGATGGCGTCTGGCAAGAAGGCTGAGGTAAAGACAAAAAAGAACGACGCGAGTGTCAGCGACTTCATCGAGTCCGAGCCTGACGAGCGCAAGCGCCAGGACAGCAGGGTGCTGTTGGACATGATGCGTGAGGCCACAGGCGAGCCGCCGAAGATGTGGGGCCCGAGCATCGTCGGCTACGGCAGCTATCACTACAAGGGCAAGAGCGGCAGGGAAGGTGACTGGTTCCTGGCCGGGTTCTCGCCCCGGAAGCAAAACCTGACCCTCTACCTCATGGCTGGGATTGACGGCTTCCCCGACCTCATGGCTCGGCTTGGCAAGCACAAGACAGGCAAGGGGTGCCTCTACATAAACACGCTTGCCGACGTGGACATGGACGTGCTGCGCCAACTCATCGCCGGCTCAGTCGCCCTCATGAAGAAGACAAACCCGTGAGCGCCCGCGTCCCACGGGGCGCACGCGGCGTACACTGTGCCGCGCTATTGAACTATAAGGAGCGGGCAAGTGGTCAAAATCGCCAAAGTTGAAAAGTTGTTCCAGAGCCCGGGGCCACAGCCCAACGGCCTCCAAGCCGCCAGCGACGGCCTCTGGTACATAGACCAGCGCAACAACAAGGTCTACAAGCTCGACTGGAAGACGGGCAAGACCCTATTCGAAGCGCAGACCACCACCGACAGGTCGAGCGGCATCACCATCGGCGGCGGGTTCCTGTGGATCGCTTCGACGTACTCCTGCGAGATCCACCAGTGCGACCTCAAGACCGGCAAGACGCTGAAGATCTTCCCGAGCCCCGGCGCCGGCATCAACGCCCCGCGCGAAGGCCTGCCTGACGCCCGCCGCACCGGCGACCACGGCCTGGAGTGGAAGGACGGCAAGCTCTACGTCGCCTCGCCGCCTTCGCAGATGGTCCACGTTATGGACCCAGTGAACTGGAAAGAGCTGCACAGGTCCCGTGTCCCGGGCTTCCGCGTGCACGGCATCGCCTGGGCCAAAGAAGAGGGCATGGTCTGGACAGCGGACACTGCGATGGGCGTCGTCTCCAAGGTCCGCATCTCCGATGGGCGCGTGTACGACATGTTCCGGGTCGATGCGCCCGTCGAGGTCCACGGCATGACCATGAAGGACGGCGTCATCTGGTACTGCGACGCCGAGACGCGCGACGTGGGGCGCCTTGTCGTGAGCATGGACCCGGCGTTCGGGTAGTCGGCCCCGATTTTTTCCCGCGACAACAACTCGCAGCGCTGACCTGAGGCCGCACGGATGACCTCTGCGAACCACCCTGTCCCAAAACACCGGGCGTCCGGCAAGGTGCTGACCGTGCTCGGGCCGATCGAGCCCGCCAAGGTCGGCGTGACCCTCACCCACGAGCACCTGTTCATCGACTTCCGAGGCGTTTTTCAGGAGCCCGACACGGCGACGGGCAAGAAGCTTTCCCGCGAAAAGATCACGATCGAGAACCTGGGCTGGGTCCGCTACAACTGGAACTCCAGCCTCGACAACCTGCAGGTCATTGACGAAGACATCACCATTCGCGAGGCGGGCGAGTTTTTCAGGGCCGGCGGCTCCACCATCGTGGACGTCACCACCATCGGGCTTTCACGGGACCCCCTTGCGCTGGCACGCGTCTCACGCGCCACCGGCCTGAACGTCGTCATGGGCGCCGGCTACTACGTGGGGCTGACCCACTCTGACTGGCTCAAGAATGCCCGTGTGGACGATGTGGCGGAGTCCATCATCCGCGACATCGAGACCGGGCCTGACGGTACGGGCGTCCGCGCCGGGATCATCGGCGAGATCGGCTGCTCATGGCCCTGGGCGGAATCAGAGAAGAAGAGCCTCCAGGCTGCGGTGATCGCGCAGAAGGAGACCGGTGCGCCCCTGCTGATCCACCCGGGCCGCAATGAGCGCGCGCCTATCGAGCTGCTCAACGCCGTCGCCGAGTGGGGAGGCGACCTGAGCCGCACCGTCATGGGGCACATCGAGCGCACTGTCTACGACCGCGGGATGCTCAAAGAGCTGGCGCAGTCCGGCGCGTACGTGAACTTCGACCTGTTCGGTCACGAGTCGTCGTACTACCCGTTCGCCGCCGACACCTACATGCCGGCCGACCACGAGCGCATCGAGATGGTCAGCTATGTTATGGGGCTGGGCAAGCTAGACCGCGTGCTGCTGGCCCACGACATCTGCTCAAAGCACCGCCTCAAGGCATATGGCGGGCACGGCTGGGACCACCTGGTGGCACGAGTCGTGCCTCGGATGCGCAAGCTGGGCTTCACAGAAGAGCAGCTACGCATGGTGCTCGTGGACAACCCCACCCGCATGTTGACGTTCAAGTAGGATCCCTGACTCGCGTGCGTGCGCCGGCCCTAGTCCAGGGCTGGCACATCGCTTGCGTACTCAGAGGCCGTATCCTCAGGACAGCGCGTCCGCTGTGGCCGCGCCGTGCCGGCAAGGTGGACTCGTGCGTCTGCTAGCTCTTGTTCTCATCCTGACAGCTGCGGTCGCAGCCAGCGCGTGCGGCGCGGACGGCGCCCAGACCGCGGCGACGCCCACGCTTGTCGGCAAGCAGCTCCCGCCCCAGCCGGGCCTCACTGTGATCGCAGTCGGGCGGGACTTCGGGGTCGGGACGAACCGGCTCCCGCTCGCCATCCTGAAGGCCGACGGCGCCAGCATCAACGACCGCGCTGCCGACATCGAAATCACATACGGCCCGCTGGACCGCAAACAAGAACCTCTAAGCACTGCCACCTGGCGGGCGTGGCCGGTCCTCAACGGCGTGTATGTCATCCACCCCACATTCTTTAGCGCAGGCCTGTGGGAGTTCAGGGTGACGCTGAAGGACGGCGCGTCCCTCCTGCAAGGCAGCGCTACCGTGCAGGTGGGAGCGAAACCCGCGGCTCCAGCACCAGGCGACGCCGCCCCGCCCGTCAATACGAAGACAGGCTCGACGCCGGCGGAGCTGCGCCTTATCACCAGCGCTGCTGACCCCGACCCGGACCTGTACCGGCTAAGCCTGGCGGACGCCCTGGCCTCCGGGATGCCCACGGTCGTCTCGTTCTCGACGCCCGCGTTCTGCTCCACGCAGACCTGCGGCCCGCAGACCGAGGTCATCAGCAAGCTTCAGGACGTGTACGGCCAGCGGGCGCATTTCATCCACGCCGAGATCTGGGACAACCCCAGGGAAATGCTCGACACGGGGAACCCCGGCGTCGGTCGCGTTTCCCCGGCGGTCACAGCCTGGAAGCTGCCGTCGGAACCGTGGACGTTCCTCATCGGCAGCGACGGGAAAGTATTCTCACGCTTTGAGGCGTTTGCCACGGAGGCCGAGCTAGATGAGGCCGTTCGTGAGCTACTGGCAGCCTCCTGAGCGGGCTCCGTCCAGAGTCCCCGGCGCGGCGTCCACTAGCCGTCTTCGATGGAGATGATCTCCAGGTCGCCGCCTGCGAGCCGGCGGTACACGACTTTGACCTTCGCGCCGGCGATACGGTGCTCCAGCAGATGGGACGGCGTGAACTCGGGAAACCGGGCGCCGAGGAACGTGTACACGGTCCCGCTATCGTCTCGCACGCTGAGCGCCGCGAATGCGTCTATGGACTGGGGCGTGACGTCCACCACCAGACCCGTCACTGACATCTTGGCTGCGCCGCATGCGGCGATTGCGAGCACGAACGCCACCGCCACGGCGATAAGCAGGGGACGACCCGGGATTCCCATCAGAGCGGAGGTCTCAACTGGCCCACCGAGCGTATGTCGTGACGCGCACTTCCCGCCGCCCAAGGTGGCAGCGCGTCTGACAATGTATCGGACAAGGCGCCGCTATCCTGTCGGCAGGCGGACGGTCTATCCCGACTGCTACCGGTCACCAGCGCCCAAATGAGAGCGTGAGCCAACAATGGGAGCCACGGTGTGAACGACTCGACCCCCGTTGCGCTGCCAGACCCTTGGCTGTGTCGCCTGGGAACGGCGTCGGGGTGAACAGCCGGTCCTGCCGAACACTCCGGTCGTGGCTCGCGTCGGCTGCCGCGGCGTTCATCAGCATCGTCGCATTGGCGTGCGGGAGCGCCCTGCCTGGCGAAACAGCGCCGGCAGCTGCGCCGGCATCCCCGCCGCCAGCCTCGGCAGGCAGCCCTCCGACGCTGCCAGGACCGGACCCGACCTCCACACTGCCAGAAGGCCTGGCCACCGTCCCGCCAGATTCCAGCGGCCTGGTCGGACTGGGAGAGGCCACCGCGACCAGCGCCCCTTTGCCCCCTCCGACCATCACGCCCACGCCGTTCATGGAGATCGCCGAAGCGCAGGAAGCAAGCGCGGCTGAGCAGTTTGCCCTCATCGGCGGTTGGGGGACCGACTTCCGGCGACGCGCCGTCAGCCTCACTGAGTTCGAGGCGGTCCTCGCCAAAGACCGCATCCCGCCAATCGACGCCCCTCAGTTCTCCCCGGTCGCCCGCGCCCCCGGCTACATGAGGCCTGACGAACCGGTGATAGCAGTCTCGATAGGGCCAGACGCCCGCGCCTACCCGCTCGCAATCCTCATGTGGCACGAGATCGTCAACGACACGGTCGGCGGGACGCCGTTCGCCATCACGTTCTGCCCGCTGTGCAACAGTGCACTGGTGTTCGAACGCTCTGTCGGCGGCAGGACGCTGTCCTTCGGCACGACGGGCCTGCTGCGCCACAGCGACCTCGTGATGTGGGACCGCCAGACCCAGTCGTGGTGGCAGCAGATCACCGGCGAGGCGTTAGTCGGGAGGTTCATGGGCGAGAAGCTCGCGGTGTTTCCCTCTTCGGTTATCTCATGGAGCGAGTTCGTCCGCGCCAACCCGAATGGGAAGGTCCTGGACCGGCTAGTGCGCCAGGACGGCTCGCCGGTCCGGCCCTACGACGACCCGCCTTACGCCGGGTACGACAGCGTCGACGACCGCCCGTTCCTATTTTCCGGGCCGCTCGACGGCCGCCTCCGGGCGACCGCCCGCGTGCTGGCAGTGGAAACGGGCGGCGCCTCGGTAGCATACCCGTTCGAATTCCTGAGGTCCCAGGGCGTCGTGAATGACCGGGTCGGCGGCGAGGACCTGGTAGTAATGTTCGACCCGGCGCTGCGTTCGGCGTTCAATGACGCCTCGTCCAACGTGCAGATCGCAGGTGGGGCGACGGTTTTCAGCCGCAGGCTAGCCGGCAAGTTCCTGACGTTCCGGCTTGTGGACGGCGTCGTGCAAGACGCTGACACCGGCTCCGCCTGGTCCCCGACGGGCCTGGCCCTATCTGGGCCGCTCGCGGGCGCGCGCCTGGAACCCATCCGGCACGGCCAGTATTTCTGGTTTGCCTGGGCCGTTTTCAAGCCGGACACAGAGCTGCGTCAGGCTACCGCGGACCTGACACCCGGTTAGCCGGCGACGTTCAGGACGCCGCGATTGGTCCGGGTGTTGCTCCGGCGCCGTCATCCAGACCAGACCCCTACGCGGGAGGCTGGCGGGGGAGGACCTGACTCGCGTCGCTGGCCAGGCGCGCTATGAGGAAGCGGCCGGAATCTCGAAGTGGCCTATGGCCGAGGCAGCGTGACCGACCCGCCGGATATCTCCGCCTGCTTGACGTCCTCGAGCAGCGTCTCGGCCCTCTCCAGGATGTCCGGCAGCCGCGGCTCAGTCGCCAGCGAGACCGCTTCCTCAAGGTCCTTCTTGATCTGCTCCACGGGCCCCTCGGCTTGCAACAACGTGATTGCCCGCTCCAGGTACATGATGGCCCGCGCCGGCTCCAGCTCCACCGCACGGTCCAGGTCCGACAGCGCGCCCTCGATGTCACCTACCGCGTCCCGGAAGAACCGTCCGCGCCACAGCCATGCGCTGCCGCTCTCAGGCGACAGGGCGATAGCCCGGTCGAAGCGCTCCAGCGCCCCCGCCAGGTCACCCTCCTGGGCCAGGACGCGCCCCAGGACAATGTGCGGATCAACAAGCCTGTCGTCATAGGAAAGCGCGCGCTCCGCGTCCCGCCGGGCCCCACTATTGTCGGCGGTCGCCAGCCGGGCGTAGGCGCGGTGGGAGTAGGCCAGGGGGAGAGTCGGCTTGAGCAGGATCGCCTTGTCGAAGTCCAGGAGCGCCTCTTCGTAATCGCCCTTGAACAGCCGGGCCTGCCCGCGGCCGTCCCAGCCTCGGGCAAAGTCGGGTTCGAGCTCGATGACCGTGGTGAAGTACCGCTCAGCCTCGGTGTAGTCACCGCGGTCCAGGTATGCGTACGCCGTGACGTACTGGATGACGCTTTCGTTGTTGGGAGTGGGCGTCGCTGCAGGCTGGCGCGGCGTCGGAGCAGGCGCAGGCGAAGTCGGAGTGGCTGCTGGCAGCGGGGTCTCAGTTGGCAGCGGCGGGAGGGGTGTCGCCGTTGGCGGCGCGCCTCCGCATGCCGCGACGAGGGCGACGATGCCGCCCGCGAGCAGACCTTGGAGGATTCTCGACTTGGGCCGTGCGCGCATATTCCTCAGGGACTCCCAGACTGCTGACTCTTCGAAGGATACGAGCAAATCGCCGCGCCGGGTTGCCGGGCCCTGGAGCACACGCTTCCTATGACGCCAGGCGCGCGACAAGGATCTCGATGGCCAGCCGCTCGTCGAGCTGACCGGTCTTGATCGCGACGTCGGCGGCGAGCAGCCTCCGGTGCACCGACTCCAGGTAAGGCCTGTTGAACTGCCGGGCCTGTCGCAAAGTCTTTTCCAGAGCGAACCCGTGCTTGATCCCGACCCGTTTCCCGATCTCGTCCGGGGGGACACCGGAACCGCTTAGCTCCCTGGCGAGTAGCACCAACCTGACTTGACTGGAGAGGCGGTTCAGTATGTCCCCGGAGTCGGAGCCAGTGTTGAACAAGGAGTAAAGCAGTCGCATGGCGACTCCCGTCTTCCTCTCCAGGATGGCATCAACCGCTGCGAAAATGCTCTCCTCCCGCGCCTCGGACACCATCATGTCCACGTCTTCGCGAGTGACCGTCCGCCCGGCGGCGTAGAGGGCGAGCTTGTGCACCTCCTGCTCCAACAGGCGCAGGTCGCCATCGGCCAACCACCCCAGCCGAGCCACGGCGTCGCCGGCTGCCTGCGCCCCGGCCGCTGCGAACTTTGCCCGCAACCAGGCCTCGACCGCGTCGCGCGCTAGTGGCTGGAACTCGCGCACTTCCGCCAACGGCCCGGCGGCCCGCAGCGCCCTACCCCCGCGCTTCAATGGCTGGCCTTTGTTTTGCTGGGCCCTGGCCGGTTGGACTTCAACAAAAACGAGCTCGGTCGTCGCCGGGATGCCGGAGAGCCGCTCAGCCAGGCCGTCCCACTGGTCTCCGAGCGACTTGTCGCCCTCTTCGATTCGCCTGAGTAGCCCCCGCACGAGCACGAGGCGGCGCTCAGCCAGGAACGGCCCTGCGTGCGCCGCTGCGAGCACCTGCCCGGCCTTCAGACCGCTGCCTTCGAACACCGATGTGTTGGAGTCGCGCACCTCCGCCGCGCCCAGGGACTCCCTGATCCGGGCGACCGCCTCGCTGATGGAGTACTCGTCCTTGCCGTGGAAGACGCGAATCATCGGGTGGAGGGTGTGCGGGCCGACTTCCTGGACATATAGACTGTCAGTTTGGGACGATTTTCAGACGCCCGGCTCAGATGGACCGGCTCCAGCGGCGGGCTGCTGGAATCCTAACAGCACACGGCGTCGCCGCCGACGCTCCATTGCAACACTCAGGCGCAACTCATGAGGATCGGCATCATCGGCTTGCCGGGCAGCGGCAAGACCACGCTATTCGACGCCCTTACCGGCGGCGCGGTCAGCGCGCGCTCCCACGCCGGCACGGCCGGGGCAGCGCCTCGCTCCTCCCGTGGCGCGACCGTCGGCGTAGCCCACGTGCCTGACGAACGCCTCGGTGTGCTGGCGAAGATTTACAACCCCCGCAAGGTCACCGCGGCGGAGGTCACTTACGTGGACCTCCCCGCCGCGCCCGGTCAGCCTGGCACGCAGGCGGCGGAGTGGCTGAGCGGCGAGACCATCAGCCAGCTCCAGAAGATGGACGCCCTGCTCCTCGTGGTCAGGGCCTTCGAGGACGTCTCCCTGCCCCACGCGGCTGGCAGCGTCGACTGGCGCCGCGACCTGGAAAAGGGCGCGTTCGATTTGCAGTTTGCAGACATCGCCCTGCTCGACCGGCGTGTCCAGCGCCTGAACGAAAGCATGAAGGGCCTCAAGACGGCAGAACGTGACGCCCAGCTCAAGACGATCGACACCCTGAAGAAGCTGCAAGAGGGACTGGAACAGGGCGTCCCGGTGCGGGCCCGTCCATCGGTCGAGCAGGAGCAGCGTGCGCTACGGGACACGTTCCTGCTCAGCGCGCTGCCCCTCCTGGTGGCGGTGAACATCGGCGAGTCCGGGCTGGCCCAGACCGCCGAGATCGAGCGCGCCGCCGCCGCAGTGCTCACCGGCCCGCGCACCGGCGCAGCGGCGATCTGCGGCAAGCTGGAGTCCGAGCTCGCACAGATGCCCAAAGAGGAAGAGGCCGAGATGCGGGCAGGGCTGGGCGCAGGGATGTCCGGGCTGCGCCGCATGATCCAGCTTTCATACGAGGTGCTGGGCCTGATCTCGTTCCTGACAGTCGGTGAAGATGAGGTTCGCGCCTGGACCATCCCGTCCGGCTTCAGCGCGCCCAGGGCGGCCGGGCGGGTCCACACG
>CAYWBD010000172.1:0-8496 GCA_964456315.1 uncultured Thermoflexus sp. | reverse complement strand
CCGCCACACCCGAACGCTTCATCGGGGGCGCCCCCCAACCAGCCGCCTTGCCGACCGCAGCCTGGATCAACAAGCCGGCCACACAGGAGGTAGCTCACTAAATTCGGACGTCAACCGTCTCACCTGGCTTGACAGGCCCCGTACCGGCACACGGCCAATATCGAGGGCGTGCCAGAGCGGGCGACGGTAATCCTGCCCCACGTCCACCGCGTATTTGCGAACCTCAAGAGGTGGCTCCTCGGGACGTATCAGGGCGCGGTGAGCTGGCAACACCTGCCTGCGTACTTGAATGAATTCACCTTCCGATATAACCGGAGGCAGACCCCAATGGCGGCCTTCCAGACGGTGCTCGGACTTACGGAGCAGAGGTTAGGGCCGACATATAAAGGGTTGTACGGAGTCGGCAAGGGAGAAACGGAATACGTGCATCCGAACCCGTCAGGGTTGCGAGGTTAGGGAGTATGCTGAGTGAGTGGGATAGCCCAATCATAGGTTTGTCTTTCAGCATCTTCCAAACAACTGGCATGGACATCCGAATCCGGCTATGGACGTAGCTGTGCTTCCATTTGAGGGTTTGGCCGAGAAGGCTCTGGCTAGCGGCGACGAAATATTCATCCGTGCCGTTCAATCGGCACTTTTCCCAACGAACGAAGATATTGCCAACCTCGATGGGGTGGAGGATTTGGTGTTCTTCGGATTGGCCTATCCTATTGACTCAGCACCCTACCAGATGTAGTGCCCGTTAGCCGAGAGACCGCGGCGGCAATCGCTACCGGTGGCGGACTGCTGAGTTATTCGGATAGGCCAATCTTCGGATACCCTCGGGGCTTCTATGATCGGCTCAACCTACTGCCTGTCGCACGACGCGCCATCACGGCAACCCCGATATCAGTGGACTATGAGGGACGACCGGAATTCCTGATGGACGCGTCGGTGTTTCCTGGCTCAAGCGGGAGTCCGGTTTTCGTGGTCAAACCCCACCCGATTCGCCCTGTGGTTCATTTCCTAGGGATATTGAGTCAAAGCATATTTAGGACCGAAGAAAACGAAGTGAGGTTCCAACCGATCCCGACTGCCGGTATCCCATTCGTTACATCACGCGAATGGCTCAACATCGGTGTAGTGACGAAGTCTAAAGTGATCGTGGAAGCCATCGAAGACGCCTTTCTCAATCGCGTCTTGCCGAATCTTAAACAGCGAAGCTAACCTCGGGTCGAGTCACCTCATACCTCGGTCATTGTCGGTGAAACGCGTTGTTCGCATTGCCCGCGGATCTGCGCGTTGTCCTTCAAGCTGTCGGCCTCGCTCTCAAACAGAGGAGGGGCGACCAGCACCGCGCCTTCCTCCGCCCATGCCCGAAGCAACGCTGACGCGTGCTGGTAGTACGGCTGCGCCGGGACTGCGACGCTGAGCTCGAGGCTTGCGTCTATGACGATGCGCCGCCGTTCAGCCGCCAAGTGCCTTCAGCCTCCCTGACCGCACTGCCGCCACGTCCCTTGCTGCGTCCACCCGGCCCCTGGTCCCGGCTGCGATCCTGGGGTGCAGCTTGGCTGCCACTCGCAATGCGTCTTTGAGCGCGTCAGGTGCTGGCAGGTCCGCCGGCGAGCCAGCGTCCGCCAGGGCCCGCAATTCGATATCAGCTTTCGCGCGCATGGCTTCCAGCGCCCATTCCCGCAGGCTCTTGCCCTGCAGCGCCGCTGCCGCCTTGAAGCGGTTCCGGATCTCCGGCTCAACGGTGAAGTAGACGATGGTGCGTTTCGCGGTCATGAACGGCTCCCATGCATCAATAATTACGCTATCTATTGTATCGGATGACACCGGAGCGCCCTCGCCTGCTGCGGCCAGCCGGCACTAGAATCTGGGCCTGAATTGGTCCGAGACGCACTACGGGGAGCCACAACATGATCTTGCGCGGCCCTAACTTCCAGGTGATCTCGAAGAACTCCAACACGGAGTACTACTCCGGCGCGCTGTACCCGGAGTGGACTCCGATCGCCGGCATCCACGACTTCCCTCTGCGCCCGATGGGCAGCGGCGTGGAGCCGCACTATCACGATAACGATGAGTTCTGGCTCTGGGTCGCAGGCCGCGGCGAGGTCTGGCTGGACGGCCAGAACATCCACGTCGGCCCGAACAGCGTCACCTACGGGCCGATGGGCGTTGTGCACAAGTTCCTCATGCACACCGATTTCCATGTCGTGGCCGTCATCACGCGTCCTGAGCGGCGGCAGCGGTCGAAGCACATCCTGGTCGAGGAGGACGGGCCGCCAGTGCCGACCGTGCCCGGCTTTGTCGTCCCCGGCGACCGCAACGACAGCCCGTTCCCGGCACGGGGGGCGCGGTGCCCACTCAGCGAGTTGCGCGCCCTGAGCCTGCCGTTGGGAGGTGGGGTCCCCGCGGCCACCCTTGCGGTCAACGAGCACTGGCTGGTGCATGAGGGCGTCGCCGTGTTGACTGTCGACGGCCAGGGCGTCGAGCTGCACCAGGGGGACATCGCGCTGCTCAGGGCCGGCGCGAGGCGGAGCTTGCGGGCGGCCGGGGAGTTGAGGCTCGTGTTGGCGCGGGAGTAACGTCGCGCCGCATAGGGCGGGCGCGAGGATGCGTCTACGTGCAGCAACGGACTCGACACTCTTCCTCGCCCTGGAGTAACTTAGCCCCCGTCCCGCAACCCCCTCTCCGGGCGGGAGAGGGCTGGGGTGAGGGGGAAACCTGATCACATCCGCCACCGCCGCCGCTGCAAAGGAGCGCCCATGGCCGCCAAAGCCCCCGCCAAGAAAGCCCCGACCCAGGCAGAGCTCACCGGCGCACTCGTCGGCCGCATCTTCGAGGCCGGGCTGGGTGCGATGGACCTCATGTCGATCTGCATCGGCGACAAGCTCGGCTACTACCGCTCGCTGGCAGCGTCGAAGACCGCCATGACCTCAGCCCAGCTCGCCAAAGAATCCGGCACCCACGAGCGCTACGCCCGCGAGTGGCTGGAGCAGCAGGCGGCGACCGGGTTCGTCGAGGTCGCCAAGCCTTCTGACGACCCCTTAAAGCGCGCCTACTCGCTGCCCGCGCACGCCGTCGAGGCCCTCACTGACGACCTCAGCCTCAACTTCATCGCGCCCATCGGGAAGATGCTGGTCGGCGCAGCGGCGCGCATGCCCGACCTCCTCCGCGCCTACCAGACCGGCGGCGGCGTCTCATGGAAGCAGTTCGGGCCAGACATGCGGGACGCCCAGGCAGAGTTCAACCGCCCCATGTTCCACAACCTCCTGGCGAAGGAGTACCTGCCGTCGGTCAAGGACATCCACGCCAGGCTCCAGAAGGGCCGGCCCGCCCGGGTGGCCGACATCGCCTGCGGCGGCGGCTGGTCGTCCATTTCCATAGCGAAGGCGTACCCCAACGCGCACGTGGACGGGTTCGACCTGGACGAGGCGTCGGTGAAGCTGGCCCGGCAGAATGCGAAGGTAGCAGGCGTGGCGGACCGGGTGACGTTCTACTGCCAGGACGCGGCGGGCATGGAGCGCGGGGGCGAGTACGACCTCGTGATCATCTGCGAGGCGCTGCACGACTTCTCCCGCCCTGTGGAGGCGCTGTCCACCATGCGCAAGCTCGCCGGCAAGACCGGAGCGGTGATCGTGATGGACGAGCGCGTCAGCGAACAGTTCGAGGCGCCCGCCAACCCCATAGACCGGTTCATGTACGGTGCCAGCATCATCGTCTGCCTGCCCGACGGCATGTCCCACCAGCCGTCGGCAGCAACGGGCACCGTGATGCGGCCGGCCACGCTCAAGAAGTACGCCGTCGCGGCAGGGTTCAAGGACGTAGAGACCCTGCCAATCCAGCACGACTTCTTCCGGTTCTACAGGCTGGTGGCGTGAGAACGGGGAACCACAGATTGCGCAGATTGCACAGATCTACAGATTTCGGGATGGGACAGCGCGAACGGCTGCGAAGGCCGGCATGACGACTGTCCAGATGCCGAGAAAGCCGGGCAGGTACGAGCGCTCTGCGCAGGAACGGCTGGAGCAGCAGGCGGCGACGGGGACTGTCGAGGTGAGCAGGGCGTCGAACAACCCTGTGAAGTGCTCGTTCTCGCTGCGTGCGCACGCTACGGGGGCGCTCACCGACGGCCTGAACGCCGGGGCGATGTCTGCGCGATAATCCCCGGCCAACTCAGCATGGGAGGGAAAGATGAAGCTGGCGGTACTCTTAGCTCTGATTGCATCGGCGACCTTTTTCGGGTGCTCCTCAGAGAATGCAACGCCCACTCCGAGTCCGACAGCTGTTCCAGATCCAACCTCTACGCCCTCGCCGACCGCTACGCCTGCTGCGCACCCACCACTAGTTGAGGCCACGCCGACGGCCAGTCCGGTACCGACGTCCACTCTCACGCCGACGGCTACTCCCACCGCGATTCCGTCGCCAACTCCGACGGTCACACCGGTCCCGGTGCTTGAGTTCTTCTCGTTGTCAGATGGCGTGTCGCAGATGGCGTTACCCGACTCGGTGCCGGGCCCTGTGAAGGGTGTCGACCCATCGTGGGTCCCGATTGTCTCCGGAGACAATGACACGAAACCCCCATCGGTGTTTGTTCTGGCGAGAGGCTACGAGCTCGGAAGGGTCCTCGCGATAGGGCACGAAGGCGTCTTCCGGAACCCGAGCCTGGATACTTTCGACAACCTGAAGTTCCTGATCAACGCTATTCGATGGTCGGACCTGGCCCGCTCTGGCCGCATCGGGTTCACGACGGGACACCGCGAATTTCTCAATGGGCCTTCCCTTGCCGCCTTCGGACTGAAGGCTCGCGTTGAAGGGTTCTCCATGGAAGCGGTCCCAGGGACTCTTACTGCGGATGCGATTCGCGGCTATGGGGCGCTCATCGTCGGGAATGCCTGGGCGCCGTTCTCTGACGCGGAGACGGAAGTGCTGCGGCAATACGCTGCGCGTGGCGGAGGGCTGATACTGCTGGGATTGGGGTGGTCGTTTGCTCCCAATAACCCGGGAAAGACGTTGCCCGATTACCCGATGCAAAGACTCGGAGCTGTTTTCGGAGTGCAGTGGCTAGAGGGTGGGATCTCCGATCCGACGCATGTCTACCAAGGCACGCCGATTTTCCATGTGTTCTATCCCCGGTAGGCTCTGTCAGGGTCGCGCCCACAAGCGAGTCCCCGCCATTGACGATAGGGGCTGCGCCGGAGGACTGGACTGGGGGATCAGGCACAACCTCAGAAAGGCTGCGCGTTGATACCGCCTGAACCAGAGGAGTAGGAAGCGGAGCTGCAGCATCCCGGGTCCTTCGAGAAGCTCGGGGCGAGCGGGCAGCCAGGCGGGCGGTGCTAGGCGGGCGCTGGGGCAGGGACCTTGGAGAGTGCGGCGTCGAGGACGCGGACGGCCTGGTCGATCTCGGCGGTGGACACGGTCAGAGGCGGCATGAAGCGGAGCGTGTTCGGGCGTACCGCGTTGAGGAACAGGCCGTTGTCCAGGCACTCACGCACGACGGGCGCGGACCGGTTGTCTTTCATTTCGAGGCCGATGAGCAAGCCCATGCCGCGCACCTCTTTGATGAAGGCGTGCTTCTCTTTGAGGGCGCTGAGCTTTCCCATGAGGTAGTGGCCGGCCTTCGCAGCCTGGGCAGCCACGTTTTCGTCCACGATCACCTTCGCAGCTGCGGCCCCCGCGGCCGTCGCCAGCGCGTTGCCGCCGAACGTTGACCCGTGGTCGCCGGGCTCCAGGACTGAGCAGAACTCCTTGGTCAAGAATGCGCCGAGTGGCGTGCCGGACCCCAGCGCCTTGGCGAGGGACATGACGTCTGGCTCGACGCCTGGGAACTGCTGGTAGCCGAAGAGGGTGCCCAGGCGACCCATGCCGGTCTGGACCTCGTCAAGCATGAACAGGATGTTCTTGCTGCGGCACCAGTCCTGGACCTTTTTCAGGTAGTCGGGGGCCGGCATGTTCACGCCACCCTCGCCCTGCACCGGCTCAACCAGCACGGCGCAGGTCTTTTCGGTGGTGGCCTTCTTGATGGCCTCGACGTCGTCGTAGGGGACGTTGTTGAAGCCGGGCATGAGCGGCCGCCAGTTGTCCTGGTAGTGCGGCTGGCCGGTGGCGGCCATCATCGCCTGGGTGCGGCCGTGGAACGAGTTCATGGTCGTGATGATCTCGTGCGCGCCGTTGAGCTTCAGGCGGCCCCACTTCTTGGCGACCTTTGACGCGCCCTCGTTGGCCTCTGCGCCGGAGTTGCAGAAGAACACCCGGTCCATGCAGGAGTTGTCGATGAGGGTCTGCGCGAGCTCAAGCTGCGGCGTGGTGTAGTACAGGTTGGTCATCTGCGTGACCAGGCCCGCCTGCTCGCGGATCGCCTCGACGACCTTCGGGTGCGAATGGCCGATGTTCATGACGGCCCAGCCGGCGGTGAAGTCCAGGTACTCCTTGCCGTCGTTATCCCAGACCTTCGTGCCCTGGGCGCGCACGATCACCGGCGGCATGCGGCGCACCACCTGCATGTAGTACTTGGCTTCCAGCGCCTTCCACTCTGCGGTAGTCCGCTTTGCCGGTGACATGGTGTGCACTCCTCTGAACGCGCCGGGTCTAGTGGGCACCCAGATTTCATCCTGGACTCGTTGTGCTGTGTTGACATCACGCACGGCCTGACATTGTCGTAGGGGCACGGCGTGCCGTGCCCTCAGATCGTGTGGCCGGTCATGTCAACAGAGCCAACTTGTTTCAGGATCTCGGCCGCAATACGCAGCGGACGTTTTCTGGATGGCCCCCAGGGGGTTGGCCCTCACGCCGAAAGGCGAAACTATACCGGACTGGACTCGCAGCAGGCGAGTGCCTATGTCCTGCCGCCGAAGAAGGCGATCGACGTTTCATCCCCTCTCCCCTTGCGGGAGAGGGTCAGGGTGAGGGGCAAGTCGGTCTGCGACCAAGCGCCTCAGGTCGCTAGGCGAGGACCTAGGCCAGCGCGATGAGCGCGATGCCACCTACAACCGCGCCAGTTGACGCTACCTTGACGGCCACGTCGTCGCGCCCCATGCGGTCTTCGAGCAGCCCCTTCGCGGCGAAGGCCAGCACCAGCGTCAGCCCGAGCACGAACACCGGCCGCGTGCCCAGCAGCGCGCTGACCAGCGACACCGGGCCGTTGGCGATGGCGGTGAGGAGCAGCGCGTTGCCCACGAACGGTGCCAGCGTCTCGGTGAACAGCAGCGCGACGCCATACCTCGGCACTCTGAAGAACTTCACCAGCCCGACGATTGCGCCCGGTCGCATGTTGGGCAGGCTGAGTGACGTGAACAGTCCGATGCCCCGGAACGCCATCGAGTGCCAGATGGAGAGGTCGTCGGATGCGGTCTTCAGCAGCGTTTGGGCGATGCCGATCAGCAGCGCGCCCATCAACAGCATGAAGAAAGTGGGCCGCAGCGCGAACCCCTTGCCCATCTCGCCGCGGCGTAGCGACACTGCTGCCGCGCCACCGACTACCAGCATGATGGCGGCCCAGTGCTGCCAGGCGAGCGCCTCGTCCAGGAACAGCACCGCTATGACCGCCACGAAGATCGGTGACGACTGCCACACCGGCGTGACGCGGGACACCTCTTCGCGTCTCAGCACCCAGAACATGAGCGTCAGCCCGGCGCCCCACAGGAACCCGCCCCCGTACGCGGCCCAGAACGCGGCCGCCGGCGCATCCGGGATGCCCTCGATGGCGAATATGAATCCGGCGATGACCAGCTGGCTGAAGCCGACGTAGAAATAGAAGCTCGCCAGCCGGATGCCGGTACGCGTCAGGATGAGCTTGTCGCCGATAGTCACCGCGGCGTACACGGCCGGGCTGGCTATCGCCGGGGCTATCCAGGAGAGGTCCAAGTCCTAGCCTGTCCTCGTTCCGAGTGGCAGCGCCACTTTAGCTGCCTCCCGGCCATGGGTATGGCTTGGCTTTGACGGCCTCGTAGTTCCGGTCCAGTTCGGGTTGCAGGAGCAGCAACGCAGTGATCCGGCGGGCCATATCCGTCACATACCGGACCTCGTCCATGGTCAAGTCCCGCCCCAGCACCTTCTTGTCACGGTACGAGAGCCACTTCTTGATGACCTGGTAGCCGCCGATGCGGTACTCCCACGCCGCCT
Organism: uncultured Thermoflexus sp.; assembly: GCA_964456315.1. Classification (GTDB taxonomy): domain Bacteria; phylum Chloroflexota; class Dehalococcoidia; order Lucifugimonadales; family Lucifugimonadaceae; genus SHXW01. Next base: position 387 of record CAYWBD010000172.1, on the reverse strand, counting down.
TCGGGACGCCGCGCCAGTAGGCCTGATCGTTCAGGTACATATCGAGGCACGTCTCGCCGAGATTCGCATAGACAGTGTCCTCGTCCAGCCCGAGCGCGGCCGTACCTTCGGTGATCGCCTTCCGTTCCAGCGGCGACCACTCTCGCTCGACGTACTTGCCCTGTCCGGGCATCACCGCGTCCCGCTGACCACGATGCCCCCACCCGGCGGTCAGGGCCAGATGGCCCTTCGCGGGGTCAAGCCCCTTTGTCCCCCCTCTCCCAGCGGGAGACGGGTGCCCGCCAACGACGGGCGCGGGTGAGGGGCTCTGCTCAACCCCTCTCCCAGCGGGAGAGGGTTGGGGTGAGGGGGCCTGCCCACCCCCTCTCCCGGCGGGAGAGGGTTGGG
>CAYWBD010000171.1:0-4411 GCA_964456315.1 uncultured Thermoflexus sp. | reverse complement strand
TGAAACCCGGCACAGCGTGGACCGGGAACCCGTAGTACCGCCCTTCTTCGACCACCAGGTTGAAAACAGGGAAGCGGCCGGGCTGAAAAACCTCCGGCTTCAGGGGCTGGAACCACGCCAGCGCCTGCCGTTCAGGAACGGCCAGCGTGGCAAGCTCGGGCAGCAGCGTCCTGGCCCACGCGCCGGCCGTGATCACGAGCGACCCTGCCTCGTAGCTGCCGCGGTCGGTGCGCAGCCGGACCCCGCCTCCGGCCGTCGGCGACCACTCGACCACCTTCTCCCTCGCCCGCACCTCCGCGCCGGCTGACTGCGCGGCTGTCACGTACGACACGATGCACCGTTCTGGCGCCAGGAACCCGCCGTCGGGCTGCAACACCGCCATGTGGCTGGCAGGCAACCGGTACCCCGGGAAGCGCCGGGTAAGCTCCCGGCTGGTCAGGACCTCGTGCGGCAGCCCGTGCACCTCGCACGAATGGAGAGAGCCCTTGAACACGTCGTCGCCGGGCGGACTGGCGTCCACCGAGCCCGTCGTGTGCAGCAACGTTTCCCCGGCGGCCTGCTCCAGCTCCCGCCACATCTCGTACGACCGTCGCAGCAGCGGCACGTACGAAGGGTGCTCGTAATACGCCAGCCGGATGATCCGCGTTTGGCCGTGCGACGACCCACGGTCGTGCGGCACGTCGAACTGCTCAAGCCCGAGCACGCGCAGCCTGCCTCGGCCTGCTGCCCGCTTCCGGCGCGCAAGCTCGTGCACGGTGGCGCTGCCCATCCCTCCAACGCCGATCACTGCGACGTCGAACACCCTTGGCGACGACACTGCCAGCCGCTCCTCTCCAGCTCCAGGACATGCGGCATACTAGGCCGCCAGGACTCTCTGTGCGCCCGCTACAGCGTCGCATACCATGAGAGCGTCAGACCCCGGGCCTAACGCACGCCAGCCGCAGCGGCGGTCACAGGCGGCGAAGCTACCGGCGCAGGGCTCCAGATGGGCAAGACTTACTGGATGCTGGTCAGCGACCAGACCAACTACGAAATCACCAGGCGCCGCGGGTTCACGGTCCAGGGCGTCGACTCGCGCAACCGCCGCAAGGCGGTCCGCATCGCCGTCGACGACCGGCTTATGTTCTACCTTGCGGACCGGCGCGCCTTTGCGGCCGCGGCCACGATAACCTCGGGCCACTTTGAGAGCCACGAACGCATCTGGTCGCACCCCAGGGAGCGGGAGTTCTTCCCGCACCGGGTCAACATGCGCCCGGACATGGTCCTCGACGAAGACATCTGGCTGGACGCCCTCCAGATCGGCCCGTCGCTTGAGTACGTGAAGAAGTGGGCGCCCGAGGACTGGCCCCTCGCCTTTGCCGGCATGCTCCACATCCTCCCGCAGCGCGACTTCACCTACCTCGAAGAAGAGATGCGGCGCGTCCTCCAGAAGTCTGGCCGGCCACCTTTGCCAGCCGATGTCGAGGAGGCGCGGGAGGCGGCCCGACAGCCCCGCGCTCAGGCCGCGGCGCCCGTCGGCACAACGCCTGCCTCGCCGGGCAGCGGCGCACCGTCGCCCGAACAGCAACCCCACCGCTGAGCCCGGCCCGCCCATTTACCAGCCATGACGTGAGTGCCCGAAAAGCCGGGCCGCCCGGGCCTGCTCAGCGCGCCGCGCCGCCGTCCGAGACTGCTGCCGCCCCGGCGAGGGCCTGCCGCAGCGCGGCGACCTGCGCCATCGCCCGCCGCTCAGGCAGCACCGGTGTCGTCACGCCGACCGGGTACGGCTCCACCAGCTCCACCCATGACTTGCACCCCGCGTAGGCGGCCATCACCGGCAGCGCCTGCGGCTGCTGCATCTTGTGGCACCTCACCGCCATGACGGTCAGCGGGACGCGCGGCTTCCAGTGCGCCCGCTTCTCTGCGTACTCGTCGGTAAAGATGTGAAACGGCGCCAGCGCACGGACCGCCGCCTCGTCTGCGACCTCGATGACCTCCTCCACCTCCGCATACACCGAGAGCGTTACCATCGCTGGCTCAGGGTCGTCATCCAACCCGTCAAGCAGCGGGCGGAACTGCGGCTTCACAAGCTCCGAGGCCTGGTGGAAGAACGTTGGGTAGAGGAAGAAGCCGTCATGCTGGACCTTGAACCCCCCTGCGCCCTCCCGGATCCCGCCCTTCCGCACAAGGACCGTCTGGTCGCCGCGAGCGAGCGCGGCGATCGCCGCAGACCACTCCTTGAGGGCGACTGTCGAGTGTGACGGGACCAATGGCACGACCTCTGCTCTATCCTGTGCATAGCTGACTGGCGACAATTATATGGGCCGTATCGCCACTGGCAGACCGGGTGGAGGCACCATGCTAAAAGACATCTTCGGGAAGACGGAAGTTGTCATCGAGACGGACGCAGCGACGCCCGGCACGCCGTTCCGGGTGTGTACGTTCCGCGTGGCGGGCAAGCGCTGCGACGGCGAGTGCGTCCGCAAGGTCCGGGCTGCTCTTCAAATGCTGACGCCCGGCTGCGAGGTGCTGGACCTCCCGCCAGCCGACGGGAAGCAGGCGACGAAGCTGGGCCTCCGCTTCCGGATGTCCTACCACGGCCAGCAGGTGCCTTCTGACCAGGTCAAGCAGGCCGTCGAGCGCGCCCTCAAATGACGCCCGCGCCCCCGTTGCTGTCATTCTGAGGCGCGCAGCGCCGAAGAATCTCGCTCCAATGGCGTCGCCACGCACCCCCGCCGCCCTCCGCTATGCCCGTTCGCCCCGAGCGAGCCTGCCCTGAGCCGGGTCGAAGGGTCGAGGGGCCCCGCCGTCACCCCATCTCCGCCTGGACCGCCGCCCTCACGACATCTCCCCGGCGTCCCAGCATCCGTAGCGCGTTCGAGGTCGTGCGCTCGCTCACCACGTCCACACTCACTCCCTGCAGTCCCGCCAGCTTCGCAGCGATCAGAGGGATGTCCTTCGGCTCCGTCCACTTCGAGCGGTCGGCCTTGTACGTCTGCGGGTAGGCGTCTGTCTCCAGCACCACACGGTCCAGCGGCAGCCTCCGGGCGACCTCTTGCAGCTCTGCGCTGCGCAGCAACGGTTTCGCCAGGGAGATGTGCAACCCCAGGTCGAGCAGCGCGCTGGCGTACGCCCAGTCGCCCTGAAAATAGTGCGCCGCGCCTCCAAGCTCGCCCACACGCTCCTCTCGCAGCACCCGCAGCGTGTCAACTGTTGCCATGCGGTTGTGGAAGACGACCGCCAGTGCCTGCTCCCGCGCGATGGCGATCTGCGTCCTGAACGCCGCCTCTTGGATTGCGTGCCACTCCGGCCCCGTCGACGGCCGCCAGCTGGACCCCGACGCAGGTCGGAACCGCTCCGGCGGTGTGTGGTCCAGGCCCACCTCGCTCATCACGACCACGCGCGGGTCGGCAGCCAGCAGCCGCAGCGCCGCCATGTCCGCGCCGGTGAGTTCTCCCGTCATGTCCTCCGGGTGCACCCCGACGCCTGCGAATATGTACGGGCTCTCGTGGGCGATGCGGACGCACCGCTGCGAACTCTCGACCGTCACACCCGCCGCGATCACCGCGCCGACCCCTGCCGCGCGGGCGCGGTCGATCATGCCCGGCAACTCCGCCGCATCGTGCTGGTCAACGTGCGAGTGGATGTCCATGAACAGCGCCACGCGGGCCAGCCGCCGCCTACTTCAACTCAAACGGCGGGTAGGTGTCGGTGTTCAGGAGGAACGCGTACGCAATCACCCGGTTACCCCAGCGCATAACGCCCTCTACGAAGTCGAACATCCCCCTCGGAAAACGCTTGCCAAACAAGATGTTGAACCAGGCGATGATCACCACCACGATGGCCGCAATCACCAGGAAGAACAGGACGATGTAGTGCGGGATGGCCAGGAACCACTTCACGAGCGGCATCCAACGGTTGAGGTCCTTCACAACGTCCGGGTAGTCAGCCTCCAGGTGGACTGATTGCTCCTCGTCAGTGGACGGGTACTCGTCACGCATCAGCGCCAGGTAGGCCCAGACCCGTGCCTGGAAGCGCATCAGCATGATGTTGAAGTCCCACCACCAGCGCGGGTACTTCTGCCTGAACACGATCATCGACAGCACGGCAAGGAATAAGACGCCGCCCGTCCCGGCGGCCCCGGCCCACCAGTCGCCGGTGTCCGATGTCCAGGTATAGCTGCCACCGCCTATCGCACCCAGCACGATCGCGATCGGGATCACGAAAAAGATCCGGAAGAAAGAAGAGAACTTGTCGGGCAACCGGTCCGGGTAGTCAACTGAAAACCGCAGCGCGTAAGGGGGCGGAGGTGGAGAAGGCGGGACAACGGCGGTCTGGAGCGCCGGAGCGGGCTGCTGCGTGGTCATATCATCGCCTCCTGATTACTGACTTTGGGACTCCGGGCCGGTCGTCCGGGCGCGGCCGACAGGCG
>CAYWBD010000170.1:0-7307 GCA_964456315.1 uncultured Thermoflexus sp. | reverse complement strand
GAAGCCGCCGCCGGTGCCGGAGATGCCCACGGGGACCTGGACGTCCTTGTGTGTCTTGCGGAACTCTTCTGCCACGGCCTGAGTGATCGGGAACACCGTCGAGGAGCCGTCAATCTCGATGTTGCCCTTCAGCGTCGTGACGGCGCTGCTGGTGGCCGTGGGAGCACGCGTTGGCACGACGGCGGTCGTTGGCTGCGTGGCCGGGACGGCTACCGTCGGCGTGGCTGCGTCTGAACCACAGGCCAGTGCAAAGGCGGCCACGGCCGCAATTGCGAGCGCGATCACCGCTGGCCGGGGAGAGAATCTGAGCAGGCGCATGTGTTTACGGTCTCCTTGGCTTGGCCCGCCGGTTTGTGTCCGCACGGGCGATTGCTGTGAACTAGTGCGACGCCGGAGCGGTCTGCCATTGCCGTCCTGCCGCCGCATTGTTATCAGGCTGCGCGCCGGACGTTAACGGAGCGGTGGCGGTTGATTAACGGCACGTTAAATGTAGATGCGTTTGCAGGCTGAGCGTGGCCAGTGCGTTTGCCCGGCGCGCCGTCAGGCCAGGCTCCAAGCCGGCCTACTTCCCCGGCGACGGCAGCTCGAGCGTGAAGGCGGCGCCCTCCCCGAGTCTGCTGTCCACCTTGATGGAGCCCCCGTGCGCCAGGACGATGTGCCTGGCTATCGCCAGGCCTAGACCAGAGCCGCCGCTGCCCCGGGACTGGTCTGCCTTGTAGAACCGTTCAAAAACATGGGGGAGGTGTTCGGGCGCGATTCCCCGGCCCGTGTCTTTGACGATGAGGGCGACCGCCCCGTCCTTCCGGCAGGCAGACAGCGTCACGGTGCCGCCAGGGGGAGTGAATTTCAGGGCGTTGGTCACGAGGTTGGAAAGCACCCGTTCCACCTGCGCCCGGTCGCCGCTGAACGAAGGCAGGTCACTCGCCACGTTTTGACACATCGTGATCCCCGCCACATCGGCCTGGTGTTTGAACCTGTGCGTCACCATCTCCAGGAGGCTCGTGGCGTCGAGTGGCGCTATGTGCAGCGGGGTCTGGCCCGACTCCAGTCTGGAAAGGTCAAGCATCTCGACCACAAGCGCCTCCATGCGGTCGGCGTCCTCAGCCATCCGGTTCAGGAAATCCGCCGCCGCCTCGGGGTCCTTGAGCGCGCCGCGCTGGAGCGTTTCAACCGCAGCCTTGATGGAGGCGATGGGCGTGCGAAGCTCGTGCGAGGCGTTTGAGACGAACTCACGTCTGGTCACGTCGACGCGCCGTAAGTCAGTGAGGTCGGTGACGAGCACGAGAGCGCGCTGGGGCCCGCTCTGGCTGCCCAGTGGGACCGCCATGAACCGGACGTAGCGCCGGCGGTCATGCAGCTCCGCCTCGGCCTGCCGGGGGGTCCCGGTCCGTGCGCACTCGACCGCGGCCTGGTTCGCGCCGTAGTTCCCGGTAAGGCTGGTCAGCAGCTGCCCGGCCCGGAATGAAGCCGGTGCGCCGAGGACTTCGAGCGCGGCGGGGTTTGCTGACTCAACGGTGCCGTCCGCGGTCACGACCAGCACCCCCTCGCGCATGGCGTCCAGGATTGAGGCGAGCCGCGACCGCTCCGCGGTCTCGGTCTGGATCACGGTGTTCATCTGGTCGGCGATGCGGTTGACGGCCTTTGCCAGCCGGCGCAGCTCTGGCGGGCCCTCCTGGCTGATGCGGTGGCTGGGCCCTGCCGAAGCCATCTGCTTGGCCCCGGCTGTGACGCGGTCCAGGGTGCGCGAGAGCCGCCAGCCGTACCAGCTGGCCATGGCCGCGCCGACCGCCGCCGGTATCGCCGCGCCGACCACGCCGAACAGTGCAGCCCCGAGAACGCAGACGCAGGCGGCGGCGATAATGGCCGCGGTCTGCCAGGCGATGTTTATGCGTGCCACCGCGTGACTCCCAGCCTCACTGGCGGACAGCGCTCAGGCCTCGAAACGATAGCCCACTCCCCGCACGGTCCGCAGGCGGCGAGGGTTCGCCGGGTCGTCCTCGATCTTCATCCTGAGCCAGCGGACGTGGACGTCCACCGTCCGGGTGTCGCCGGCATAGTCGAACCCCCAGACCTCTTCCAGCAGCTGCTCACGGGTAAGCACGCGTCCGGGCCGGGCAGCAAGGTGTGCCAGTAGGTCAAACTCACGCGGTCGCAGCTGGACCTCTGTGCCAGAGAGCATCACGGTGCGGCCTGCTGGGTCGATCGTGAGGCCGCCTGCGGAAATGACCTCGACTGGCGTTCCGTCGCTGGCAGACTTCAACATATCGGTGCGCCGGAGGTGCGCGCCGACCCTGGCCAGCAACTCGCGGACGCTGAACGGCTTTGTCACATAATCGTCCGCGCCGACCTCCAGCCCGACGACGCGGTCTACCTCGGAGTCACGTGCGGTGAGCATCAGGATGGGTACGACATTGCCATCCCGGCGAAGCGCCCGGCAGACCTCCGTGCCGCCAATCACCGGGAGCATAAGGTCGAGCAGGACGAGGTCGTACTCCCCTTCCCGGGCCAGCTTGAGGGCCTGTGCGCCGTCTCCGGCGGTCTCGACGCTGTAGCCCTCGGCGGCCAGGTTGTAGCGGAGCGCGGCCTGGAGGTTGCGGTCGTCCTCAACGACTAGGATCCGTTTGCGCGGCGCGGCGGTGGCCTGGGGAGCCGGCGACTTCAAGCCGGGCGGAGATGTGAGCGTGCGTGGCCCCGATGTTTCTTGCTGCATACGAGGGACTACTTGCCGGGTAAGCGCGGGGAGGTCACATCCAGGGCGACATGCCAACGGATGGGTGGCCAGGCGCCGTCGCCGGACACCTGGGTTAATAATCACACACGCTCGTTAACGTGGTTTAACACCCTTGGGATCGGGATCGGCGCCTGAGATCAAACAGGGACGCCTCTGTCGAACTCAGGCCGAGGTGATGACGACCGTTCCAGCGATCATGTCAACAGAGTCAAACAAGTTCAGGATGAAACATTCTGGATGGCCTCTAGGCGACGTGCTTGCGGCGGTTGGCGACGTAGTCAACCAGCACGTAGTCGCCGAGGCGGGCAGGGTCAGCGAAGAAGGCACGGCCGCGGTTGATACGCGTCACGTAGTCCACGAACTGCATCAAGTACGGCGAGCGGTCGAGCATGAAGATGTTGATGGTTATGCCGGCGCCGGTGCAGCGCTTCACCTCCTTAAGGGTCTCGACAAGCGTCTTCTGCGACGGCGGGTAGTTGAAGTAGCCCACGCCGCCCTCGAGGTGCGCCGTGGGCTCGCCGTCAGTGACCATGATTACTTGTCGGTTGCGGGCTGACTCTTTGGACAGTGCGCGCCGCGCCAGCATCAGCGCGTGGTGCATGTTGGTGCCCTGGCGCCACATGTTGGGCTGCGCGCGTGGGAGGTCGGCCGGCTTGATGTCCTCGGCCAGGTCTGAGAAGCCGACCACGAACAGCCTGTCACGCGGGAACTGGCCGTGGATGAGGGCCTGGAGCGCCATCCCCACTTTCTTGGCGGCGGGCCAGCGCCCGTAGTGCCACATGGAGCTGGACTGGTCTATCAGGAGCGCCGTGGCTGCGCTCACGGTCGCCTCATAGCGGTCGACCTCGAAGTCTTTGAGGTCAAACTTGACCGGGGTCCCTGGCCCGCGGCGTGCAAGAGCGTTCATCATCGAGCGGTGGAGGTTGATGTCGAACGCCTGGTCCATCTCGTACGGCCGGGTCTGGCCGGTGATCTCCCCTCCAGATCCGGCCGGGGCGATGCGGTGCCCGCCGACGCGGTCCCGCCCCAACCTGCCGAACACCTCGGCGAGGGCCTTTTCGCCGAGCCGCCGGATGGTGCGCGGCGTCAGCTCCCACTTGTCCCCGGTCTTGCGTGCGTAGCCCTGCTCCTCAAGTTTTTTCGCGATCTCCTGGAGGTCCTTCAGGGCCCGTTCTGCTTCGGGGCCAAGCATGTTGCGGACACGCTCGGGGTCAAGGGCATCGAGGTCGCCGGTGCGGGCGGCCTGTTCCAGCGCCTGCTCGAACTGGTCCATGCCCTGCATTTCGCCCATGAGGTCCATGGCGCGGTCAAGCGTTAGCGGCTCGTCGCCCATGAACGGGTAGTCCCGCGCAAGGTCTGAGGGCGGGCGCAGCGCGTTCATCAGCGAACCTAGCTGGGCCATTTCCTGGAGGGTGTCGCCATCCAGCGACTCTGACAGGGCCTGCATGAGTTCCTGGCGCTGTTCCTGCGACATGCCGGCCATGAGCGACTGCATCTGCGCCATTTGCGACTGAAGCATGTCCAGGAGTTCGTCCAGAGACTGGGGCGGGTTTCCCCCGAACATCTGGCCAAACTTGTCCATGAAGCCGGGGAAGTCCGGCTGCCGGCCCTCTACGCGGTCCTTGAGCATCTTGTTGAGGTCGCGCAGCATCTCCTTCAGGGCGTCGCGCTGGCCCTGCGGCATGTTCTTGAGGTTTTCGGCGGCCTGTTTCGCGACGTTGCCGGTCATGTGCTTGCGGAGCAGGTCGAGGAGGTCCTGGAACTCCTGCCGCGCCTGGGCGTCTATGAAGTCGTGTTCCGCGAGCTCCCGGATGGCGCCGCCCGGGCTCTGTGGCGGGCCGTCGATCTTCTGCTTCGCAGACTCGGCCCTCTGCCTGACCTGGTCCATGAGCTTCGATAGCTGGTCCGTCTGCTCAGCCGGCGCCTGGCCCAGGCGTTGCTGCGCGTCCTGGACTGAGCGCTCCGCGCCTTCTCGCTCGTGTTTCTTGACGCTCTCCAGCCGCTTGCGAATGTCGTCCATGACGGAGTCAAGGTCGAACTGCGAGAGCCTCTGCTGGCGACGCTCTTGGAGCTGGCGCATGAGGTCTCGGAGCCCTTGCATGCGTTGTCCGGCGTCGTTCTTCATGCCAGAGCGGTAGAGGTCGCGCAGGGCGCGCATGAGGTCACCGTGCTCGAAAAGCCGCTCGGACAGCTCCTCCAGGAGCTCTTCCCCCCCGGGCGCGAACGGCTCTCGCGTCCCGTCCCATTTCGTGTAGCGGTACTTCACTGGCATGGGTTCACCTGCTTCTTAGGGACCACGCGGCGGGCGGCTTCAGGCGCCATCGCCTTGCTGCCTGCGACGCTCCCGCCGGCGCGGGCCCTCATCGCCGGGTTCAGGGGGTTTGGGCGCTGGCGGCCGGGCGTAGGAGTACCCGCCGTCGACTCTGTCACGGTTGAGGCGGCGGTTGAGGTGCAGGCCTTCGAGCACGAACTCGACCGCAGCGGCGACCTCCGACGGTGTCTTTGCCCCTAGCGGCTCGACCCCGGCCCGCAGCCCTTTCACGGTGTCACGCAGGCGGACGTAGTCGGCCGACGGCATCGCGGCGCCGATGGACACGCCAAGGCCCTCGTCGAACAGTGACACCAGGGCTTCGAGCTCTGGGCCGGGGAACTTCCGGTTGAACACACTGAGGACCGCCCGCTTGGTCAGTTCCTCGATGATTGCCGCCTCCCTGCCCTCCTCCACCGACTCAAGCTCGATCTTGCCCCGCATTGATGAGCTTATGGCGGGCAGGTCGGTGATCCGCGGCGACCCGGTCTTTTCGCTCAGCCGCAGGGCACGCTTCAGCGCCGCGCTACGGAGGGTCTCGTAGTTTGCGATGCTGACTCGGACGCTGACGCCAGACCGCTGGTTGAGGTCCGGGCTGCGGCGTGCGAGCGCGCTGATTTCCGCCACGACGTCGGCCATGTAGTCCGGGACACTCACCCGGGCGTCGCCGTCGGGGAACCGGGCGCGTTCTTGCTCGACGATCGCCTGCTCGTCGGCCAGCGACCGCGGGTAATGGGTGCGGACCTGCGCGCCGAAGCGGTCCTTCAACGGCGTGATGATGCGGCCGCGGTTGGTGTAGTCCTCCGGGTTTGCCGTGGCGAAGACCAGCATGTCCAGCGGCAGCCGGATGCTGTAGCCCTTGATCTGGATGTCCCGTTCCTGCATCAGGTTGAAGAGCGCCACCTGTATGCGCTCGGGCAGGTCAGGGAGCTCGTTGATGCAGAAGATGCCGCGGTTGGTGCGGGGCACCAGTCCGTAGTGGACCGTGAACTCGTCCGAGAGGTAGCGTCCTTCGGCCACTTTGATGGGATCGACGTCGCCGATAAGGTCGGCCATGGATACGTCGGGCGTGGCCAGCTTTTCGCCGTAGCGCGCCAGTCGTGGCAGCCACGCGACGGGGGTGAGGTCGCCCTGCTCGGCGACGAGGCGGATGGCGGCCGGGCCGACCGGGCTCAAGGGGTCGTCGTGCAACTCGCTGCCCGCGACGACCGGGGTCTCCGCGTCGAGGAGGCTGGTCATGGCTCGGATGAGGCGTGACTTCGCCTGCCCGCGCTCGCCAAGGATGATGACGTTCTGGCCGGCGAGGAGCGCGTTCTCCAGCTCTGGGACGACGGTGTCCTGGTAGCCGATGATGCCGGGGAAAAGGACCTCGCCGGCCTCGATTTTCCGCACGAGGTTGCAGTGCAGCTCTTCGCGGACTGTGCGCGGCTTGTAGCCGGTGTCCCGGAGCTCCCCCAGGGTACTGGCCTTCCGCTGCGTGCCTAGCATTTGCGCCGTCCTTTTTCCGGTGTGTTGCTCGATGCTGGCTGTTACGTAAACAGGCTGGGGCACGATGCATCGTGCCCCAGAGTTCATGCTTTGACCAGGCGGTCAGTCTTCGCCGCCCCAATGTAGTCGTTGACGTGCAGGTTGCGTATCGTGTGCGTCCACCATGTGACGGTCACGCTGCCCCATTCAGTGACGATGCGAGGGTGGTGGTCTTCCCGTTCCGCCATCTCGCCGACGCGCTGCGTGAAGGCAAGCGCTTGCAGGAAGTCAGGGAACTTGAACGTGCGTTGGAGCCTAGGCATGCCGTCTTCCTTGACGACTTGCCAGTCGGGCACCTGCAACTTGAACTCGGCGGCCTGGGCGGGTGAGACCGGCGGGGAGTCGGCGCGGCAGGCGACGCACTTTTGCGCGGTGAGCTTGGCGGGCATTGCGTGCCTCGGTTCGTTATGTCCAAGTCTTCGTGTGTTACCGAGAACTTATCACCGCCAGCAGCGTTGTCCATCATGCACGAGGGGGTGTCGGGGTGCAGGGATGGGCTCTTGAAGCAAGTTCAGGGCGACTACTGGACGTTCGTAGGGTCAATTTGCCCGTAGCGGCTGACCTTCCCTGGGGTCCGCCACGGCGCGTCCCTATAATTACTCAGTCGGAGTTCGCAGGAGGGCGTCGTGAAGCTCTACAGGCTCAAGCGCTTGGTTCGAGGGCCGGATGAGACGGGGGAAGGCAAGTACGTGGCCGAGGCGCCAGATCTCCCCGGATGCCGCGCCTGGGGTGACACCGCGG
>CAYWBD010000169.1:0-2272 GCA_964456315.1 uncultured Thermoflexus sp. | reverse complement strand
TTGTGGAGGACCTGCTCCATCCGGAGCGGTTCCCGGAGCCGGAAGAGGACATCCTCGACCGCTACTACCCGACGCTGGCCAACCAGGACAATCCGCCGGTCTGGAACGGCCGCTGGTTTTACCGAATGGTGAACACCCGGCGGCCGCTGGAAGAGAAGATGACGCTCTTCTGGCACCACGTCTTCGCCACGGGCTGGACCAAGAGCGAGCACACGCCGACCATCGTCCAGCACATCCAGATGCTGCGCCGCAACTGCCTGGGCAACCTGCGCACCCTGCTCACCGACCTGTCGAAAGACCCGGCCATGATCTTCTGGCTGGACAACTGCGAGAACCACAACGGCGCACCAAACGAGAACTATGGCCGGGAGCTCCTTGAGCTGTTCTCTATGGGCATCGGCAATTACACCGAGACGGACATCAAGAACGTGGCCCGCGCCTTCACTGGCTGGACCTTCGAGCAGCCCCTCCCGCTCTACCCCTACGGCCACTACCAGTCCCGCTTCTCCTACCGCCCGGAGGACCACGATGAGAGCGAGAAGACGTTCCTGGGCCACAGGGGCCGCCTGAACGGCGAGGATGTCGTCAACATCATCGTGAAGCGCGAGGCGACTGGCCGGTTCATCGGGCGCCACCTCTATAACTTCTTCGTGGCCGACGAACCCCAGGTCCCGGCCTGGAGCGTCACCCCGCCGCAGGACCCGGCAGCTATCGACACGCTCGTCGCCGCGTACACGCGTTCTGACGCCGACATGCGCACCGTGATGGGAGTGCTGTTCAACTCCGACTTTTTCAAGTCGGCCCGGTTCAAGAAGGTCAAGTGCCCGGCCGAGTTCATCGCCGGCGCGATCAAGCTGTCCGGAGAGTTCCGGTCTCCTGACATAGGCCTGACCAACCTGGACTCGGCCGCCATCGCAATGGGCCAGAAGCTGATGGACCCGCCGACAGTCGAGGGCTGGCACACCGGCAAAGAGTGGATCGACGGCGGCACCCTGACTGAGCGCGTCAACTTCGCCGTGGAACAGGTCAAAGACGCCGCCAGGCCCGGTGTGAAGGCCATCATCGACAGGATTGCCGCACCCGGCCAGCCAGTGTCGCCCGACGATTTCGTGGACCGGTGCCTAGACCTCGCTGGCCCACTTGACGCCCAGCCTGAGACCCGCCAGGCGCTGCTTAACTTCGCGGTCGGCGGCGGCGCACTCACATTCGCAGACGCCGCGGCGCGCGAGCAGAGCGCCCAGCGCATCAGCAGGATGCTCTCACTGATCGTCGCCTCCCGCGAGTACCAGTTCGCCTGAACGGCAACACCTGCAGATAGGAGCCGGCCCGGTGGCAACAAACGGACAACGCATCAAGAAACCGCCCGTCCTGGTGGTCGTCCAGCTCTCAGGCGGGAACGACTTCATGAACACCGTCATCCCGTACACCAACGGGGTCTACTACGACTCCCGGCAGTTCGTGGGCATCCCGCAGGGCAAGTCGCTGCCCATCAACGGGTCGCTGGCGTTCCACCCGTCCGCCGGGCCGTTGAAAACGCTCTTCGAGCAGGGCAAGGTCGCCATCGTCCAGGGCATCGGCTATGAAAACTCCAGCCGCTCGCACTTCCGGGCCATGGACATCATGCACACCTGCGAGCCGGACAAGATCGCGACCGAAGGCTGGCTTGCGAAGGTGGCGCGTGAGCTCGATCAAAAGGGCGCCAACCCGCTCACGGCGGTCAGCTTCGGCCGCGGCCTCCCGCGCGCCCTGGCTGCGCCCGGCGTGGCAGCCACCTCAGTGGCAGACCTCGATAACATCGGCCTCCTCACTGGCGTCCAGGCGCTTGAAGAACGGGCCGAGGACCTGGACCTCTTCAGCCGCATGTACACCCCGGCCATCGGCACCGGCATGGTCATGGACTATGTCGGCCAGGTGGGCAGAGATGTCATCGCCGCAACGGACATGCTGCGCGAGGCGCCCAGGCGCTACAAGTCGACCGTCGAGTACGCCAACAACCCCATCGCCAAGAGCCTTCGGGACGTGGCGCGGGTGCACACGGCTGGCCTCGGGACGCGCCTGTTCTACACGCAGCACGGTGGTTACGACCACCACGCCCAGGAGGTGCCGGGCCACGCCCGCCTGCTCGAAGAGCTCAGCGGGGCGCTGTCTGACTTCACACGGGACCTCAAGGACCACGACGCGGCCGACGAGGTCGTCATTTTGGTCTTCACTGAGTTCGGCCGCCGGATCAAGGACAACGGTTCTGGCACCGACCACGGCTCCGGCGGCGGCG
>CAYWBD010000168.1:0-3492 GCA_964456315.1 uncultured Thermoflexus sp. | reverse complement strand
CGCCGACGGCGCGCTCCTCGTCGACGGCCAGCACGCCAACGGCATCCGGCAGGGCATCACCACAGAGATCATCGCCCCAGACGGCCTCAGTTACCCCCCGCTCCCCCCGCAAAAGTACCGCCTCTACCGCCAGTACCTGTCCGGCATCCTGGGCCTGCCGCCGGAGGACCTGGACATGTCGTCCATCACGGCGGCACGCGCCAACTACCACCGCAAGACAAGCTGCAACGTGGCGATGTTCCTGGGCCACGGCCCCGTGCGCCTGAACGTGCTGGGCATGACCGACACCCCCCTGCGCGGCAAGGACCTCGACAGGGCGCGCGGGCTCGTCCGGGACAACATGGCGCAGGGCGCCGCGGGGTTCGCCACCGGGCTGTCGTACTACCCGCAGTCGTTCTCAGACACTGATGAGCTGGTCGAGCTCTGCAAGGTGGTCGCAGAAAGCGGCCTTCCGCTCTCGATACACACCCGCGACCACAACACCGAGCGCGGCTTCAAGGGCGGCGGCGTCGAGGAGGCGCTGGAGATCGGCCGGCGCTCCGGCGTGAAGGTCCACCTTGAGCACTACCGCACTGTCGCGGCCACCGCCGGACAGATCGATAAGCTCCTGGAGCCCGTCGAGCGCGCCATCAAGGACGGCGTAGACGTGACGCTGGAAACCTACCCCTACCCCGTCGGCTCCAGCTTCCCGGCCGCTTTCTTCCCCGCGCCCTGGCACGAAGGTGGGCCCAAAGACATCCTCAAGCGCCTGGCCGACCCGGCCGAGAAGAAGAAGTACCTGACTGCGCTCTCGGCCAGGCCCATGCGCGGCGGCATGGGCGGCAATCTCTGGACCTGGATGGGCTCCGACAAGAACAAGCGCCTCGAAGGCATGGCCTGGGACGACGTGGCGAAAGAGCGCGGCGTGTCGGTGCTTGAGATGGTCTGGGACATCATGCTCGAAGAGGAGCTGGCCTGCGGGTTCCGCGGCGTCCCGCCGTCGAGCACGCGCCTGTGGCGGCAGGTAGAGGCGGACGTCATGACGCTGCTGTCACGCGGCGACTACATGGTCGGCTCAGATTCCATCCCCGTGGGCGGCCTGCCGCACCCGCGCGCCTACGGCTGCTTCCCGCGCGTCGTGGGCCGGCTGCGACGCCGCCACGGTTACCCGCTAGAGCAGGTCGTGCAGCGGGTCACGCAGAACCCGGCGCGCCGTTTCGGGCTGACCAAGCGCGGCGTGCTCCAGAAGGGCAACTTCGCCGACATCGTGGTCTTCGACGCCGAGCACATCACCGACCTGTCGAGCTTCGAGGACCCCAAAGTCCACCCCGCCGGCATCCCTCACGTCATCGTCAACGGGCGTATGGCCGTCGACCACGAACGCCTCACCGGCGTCCTGGCGGGAGAGGCCGTGCCTTAGACGTTCGGTCCCCTCTCCCCCCGGGAGAGGGTCAGGGTAAGGGACTCCGTAGCGGCACGGCTTGCAGCGCTCTGGCCGTCGGAAGCCTTCGGCGTGTTTCAACAGCCGCACTGGACATCGCCTAACATGGGCCCGCCTATAACCGGCCCGGCCCTCATACCGCGACCTCCGGCGCACCTCGTCGCCGCAACACCCGCCAGCCCATGACGCACGACATCGTCCTCATCCTGGCAGCCTTCGCAGCTTCGGCCGTCGAGATGGTCGAGGTGGCCACCATCATCCTCGCGGTCGGCCTCACCTACAGCTGGAGGCCCGCAATCCGCGGGCTTATCGCGGCGCTGGTGGCCTTGGCGGTCATCACCGCCGTGCTTGGGCCGTCGCTTGTGCGGCTGGTGCCGCTCAACATCCTCCAGATCGCGGTCGGCAGCCTGCTGCTCGCCTTTGGCCTCCAGTGGCTCCGCAAGGCCGTCCAGCGCGCCGCCCACCTGCGCGCCACGCGCAACGAAGACACCGTCTACAAGCGCGAAGTCGCGGAGCTGACCGCCCTGCGTGACATGGCAGGCGGAGAGTCAGCCGCCTTCCTCATCGCGTTCAAAGGCGTGTTCCTGGAGGGGCTGGAGGTCGCCTTCATCGTCATCACATTCGGCGCGGCATCCGGCCGGACAGACCTGGCTGCGGCGGGCGCAGGCGCAGCAGTCGTCATCGTCACCATCGCCGCCGCTCTCGCGCACAGGCCGCTGGCGCGGGTCCCGGAGAACACGATAAAGCTCGCCGTCGGCCTGGCGCTCGTCTCGTTCGGCACGTTCTGGGGCGGCGAGGGCCTCGGGGTCGAGTGGGGGCCAGGGGACCTCACATTGCCGTTGCTCCTGGCGTTTTACCTGGCAGCCACCCTCGGCGCGATACACGTGCTCGGGCGCGGCTGGCTCAAGCCGGTCAAGCGTGCCCCAAAGCCAGCGGCCCACCCGGCGGAGCCGCGGCCCTGGTGGTCACCTTCTGCCTTCGCCAGGTTCTGGTATGACTTCCTCATCGGCGACTCACCCACCCTCGCCGTCGGCACCGCCGCCTGCCTGGTCCTCGGCTGGGGCCTCGCCAGTTCCGGCACGAGCGGCGGCGCAGAGTTCGCCATGCCTGCCATCGCTGTCGCCACGCTCGGCGTCAGCGTCATCTGGGCCTGACCCCCGCCTCACGCGCGCCTCACGGACGGCGGGCCGCCGCCAAGCCCGGCTGCAATACCGTTTGGTTGAGGTAACTCTTTGTCAGCCGGAACCGCGCCCGCGTCCCAGCCCGCGCTCCGACGCGAAGTTGGCCTGTGGCAGCTCGTCGCCTACGGGGTCGGCAACATCATCGGCGCCGGCATCTACGTCCTTGTCGGCGAGGCCAGCGGGCTCGCGGGCGGCGCGGTCTGGCTGGCGTTCACCGTGGGCGCAGCCATCGCCCTGTTCACCGGCCTCAGCTACGCCGAGATGGGCGCAATGTACCCGCGGGCCGCATCCGAGTACGTCTTCCTCGGCCGCGCCTACGGCTCACGGCTGCTCTCCTTCCTGACCGAATGGACGATGCTCGCCACAGAGGTCGTGGCCGCCGCCGCGGTGGCCCTGGGGTTCGCCGGCTACCTCAGCAGCCTCATCGACACGCCCGTGGTCCCAGTAGCCGCCGCGCTGCTCATCACGCTCGCCGGGCTGAGCATGTTCGGCATCAAGCGGTCGCTGCGGCTCAACTCGGTCCTCAGCGTCGTCGCCATCGCCGGGCTGGTCTTTGTGATCGTGCTCGGGCTGGGCAAGGCCGGCGACCCGGCGTCCTCGTTCACAGCCACGGTGAGCGGGTTCGACGGCCTCATCGCCGCCGCCGCGCTGGTCTTCTTCGCCTACATCGGCTTCGACAACATCGCCAACCTCGCCGAGGAGACCCGCCACCCCGAGAAGACCATCCCGCGTGCGCTGCTGCTCTCGGTGGCGATCAGCACGCTCCTGTACGTGCTGGTGGGCCTGGCCGCGGTGGCGCTGGCGCCGTGGCAGGAGCTGGCCGGCTCAGACGCGCCGTTGGCGCTGGCGGCGTCGAAGGCTCTCGGCGACCCGGCGTTCAACGTGCTCGCC
>CAYWBD010000167.1:0-6918 GCA_964456315.1 uncultured Thermoflexus sp. | reverse complement strand
GCCGCCGAGGACGCCGATCACCTGCTCGTTCTGCGTAGTCACCTGGACGCTCTTCACTGCGCCGCTCGAGTTGAGTGTGAACACGGAGGACGAAGATGTTGGGAACCCCGGGACAAGCGATGGCCCGACGTAGACAACTCCGCCCGCCGCGTCGAAGCGCGCCACGCCATTGTCCGCCGACGCCACTGCAACAGTGAGCAGGCTTAGCGCCAGCGCGGTCAGCAGCCCGGCAACCCGCATGACCATGGTCTTTCTCATTAGCGCCCCCTTTGTCCCCTCCCGCATGGGTGGGAGAACCGATCGGACGTGACCAGCACCCCAGACCGGCCGGGACGGTCAGAGTGTGTCGATCACGACCGGGACAGTATAAGCCTCCCGAGCATGAGGCGATCGTGAGCCGTTCGGCTCACCCTCGCGTTGCGAGCGCGGCCCTGCGACCCGCGGACCGGCCACCCGGAGCCCGCAGGACGCGCACCGCCGGGGGGCTCGCGAAGACATCTCTGGGACCGGGGAGCGGATGACGCTGGTCCCGGCCCTTCGCGTGATTCACCTATGCCACCTGCGGTGACCCCGGATGCGTTAGGGGCCGGGTGACACGAAGATGCAGTGACGATGTCTGAAATCAACTCAGTCCAGAAGGCCGACCTCGACCCTCGCACTGCCTGGGCGCGTTTCTGCGCGTTCCTGGATCAGCCGGGCGCAGAGTTCGCCAACACGCAGGGCCGCTTGCTCAAAGAGCAGATCAAACTCATCGCCGGCACCGCGTTCGGCGCACAGTTCATGCGCGGCAAGTCGCCGTCCTCTGTGGATGAGTTCAGGCGCACCGTCCAACTAACAAACTACGAAAGCTACGGTCCCTTGCTGCGCCCGGGCACTGATGCCGGGCTTGCGGACAGCCACGTCACGTGGGCCTACACGGTCTACGGCCCCGGCAACGACAAGTGGATACCGTATACGACCCGCGCCTACGAGCAGTTCCTGGACGGCATCATGAGCTCGCTCCTGGTGGCCGCGGCCGTCCAGCCCGCCGAGGTCCGGGTGCGGCCCGGCGACCGCGTCATGTACAACGTCCCGCCCCGGCCTTTCATCGCAGGTATGGCCGCTTTCGGACTGAGCGAGCGTTTCGGCGTCAGGGGCGTCCTGGACCCCGCGTACTCAGAGTCCCTGGACTTCAAGACCCGCGTTGAGTCCGAGTTCAAACAGGCACTGCGCGACGGCGTGGACATCATCATCTCAATGAGCAGCGTGCTCTTGAAGGTGGGCGAGCGGTTCGAGCAAGGCTCGTCGTCCAGGCCCCAGGTCGAGCCTCAGGCTGAGGGGTTGCCTAGGCCGAACCTGCGCGCCATAGCGCGTATGGTCCGCGCCAAGGCCATCAGCATCGCCGCCGGTCAGCCGGTGCGCCCCCGGGACCTCTGGCGCGCCAAGGCCATCGTCGGCTGGGGCCTCGACACCCGGTTCCTGCGCGACCAGATCGGCAGCTACTGGGGCAGGCCGCCGTTTGAGATGTATGCCTCGACTGAGGGCGGCGTGATGGGCGTGCAGCCAGGCGCCGGCTCGGGAATGGTCCTCTACCCGGAGTCGAACTTCTACGAATTCATACCCGAATCGGAAGTTGACGCCGCCCGCATGGACCCGGCGTACACGCCGCGCACCGTGCTCCCCGATGAGGTTGAGCCCGGCGGGCGCTACGAAGTGGTGATCACCAACTTCCACGGCATGCCTCTTCTTCGGTACCGCATGGGGCACATCGTCCGCTTCACGTCCACCGCCGCGCCCAACGGACGCCAGTTCGAGTACGTGGGCAGGAGCGATGAACGCATCGACATCGCCGGCTTCACACGCATAGACGAGGCGACTGTCTGGAAGGCCATGGTCCAGGCCGGCGTCCCGTTCCGGGAATGGACGCTCCGCCGCGAAGAGTCAGGCGTCGCGACAAGCCTTCACCTCTATGGCGAGGCGACCCGCCCGTTTGACCCCTGGGAGGCACAGACCAGGCTGCACGAGGCCTTGAAGCAGAACGACCCGCTTTACCGGGACCTCGAGCTCATGCTCGGGATCCGGCCGCTGTCCGTGACGGTGCTGCCTCCGGGCACGTTCGACCGCTACTACGAGGTCCAGCGCCGGGCTGGCGTGCCCCTGACCGTGCGGAGACCCTCACGGATGAACGCCAGTGATGCAGCGGTCGCGACGCTGCTTTCAGCAGCCGCCGACGAGGGACAGATGGCGGCCTGATCGGGCGTATATGGAACAGGTCTATCTGGCCCTGCCCTTTGTCCAGTTCATCGCTGGTCTTTTCCTCGCGGGCGCGGTGGTCGTCAGCGGGGCGCGCGGCGCTGCCATAAGGCTGTTCACGGCGTTCCTGGTGGGCCTGTCTGCCTGGGGCATCGCCATCTTTCTGATGCGCGACGCCTTCCCGGACGCAGTCCTCGCCTACTCCAGGGAAAAAGTCGCTCTGGCGGTGATCCCGTTCAGCAGCATTTTCTTCTACCACTTCGTCCTCATCCTGACCGGGCACGGCAGGCGCTGGCGCCGGTTGGCGGTCTTTTACGGGCTTGGGGTTGCGGCCGCAGCGCTGTCGCTGACCGGACAAACGGCAATTGGGATGGAGGCGAAGTTCTACGGCTTCGCCCCCACCTTGGGCTGGGCGTTCCCTGTGGTCTTGCTGGCCTCCTACCCGCCCGTGGTCGTGGCCATCTTCCACCTCAACGGCGCGTTGCGCAGGACAGAGTCGCCCAGGGACCGTGGCCAGCTACGGACTCTCCGGCTCGGCGTGCTCATCTCGGTGGTAGGCGCCACTTCGGACTTCCTCCCTTCTCTCGGCCTAAACGTCTACCCGATGGGCATCCTCGGCAACATCGTCTTCGCCGGCATCACCACCTTCGCCGTGACCCGCTACCGTCTGATGAACCTGCGCGCCGTCGCACGGCAGGGGCTTGCATACAGCCTCGTCAGCGCGTCCGTGTTCGCGTTTTACGGAGTGGCCCTCCTCACCGCGTCGTACCTCGGCAGAGACCTCAGCCTGACAGCCCGCGCGTTCGTGATCTTCGCCGTGGTGCTGCTGGCAGGCGTGTTCGTGCAGCCAGGCCTGTTCCGCCTCCAGGCCATGGTGGACCGCATGTTCTTCCGGGAGCGGTCCGACCGGCTCCGCGCCGTTGGACGCCTGAATGAGCTCACCAAAGAGATACGCGACATCGCTGCACTCTCACATGGTCTGGCCACGACCGTCCGGGAGGCAGTCCAGGCCGACTGGACCAGTCTGGCGTTGCCGGACGGCTCCGGGCGGGAACTGGGGATGGCCGCCGACTCCCGTGGCGACCGCGCGCCCTTTGCGTTGCCAATGAACGGCGCCGCCGCTGCCTGGCTAAGGGTCCAGACCGACGCGCTGCGCGTGAGCGACGTCCGGGTGTCCCCTGCCTGGCAATCGTTTTCGGACGACGAGCGGCGCGCCCTCGACCAGCTCGAAGCTGAAGCGCTGGTGCCGATGGCCTCCCGCAACGGCTTCACTGGCCTGCTGGTGCTGGGCCCCAGACTGGTCGGGCCCGGGTACACCCGGGAAGACATGGAGTTCCTGCGCACGGCGGCTGGGCAGGCGGCGGCGGCGCTTGAAAACGCCCGGCTGTTCGCAGCGTCGCAGAGGGAAGCGCTGGAACGAGCAGCGCTGGCGGAGCTCGCCCGGGTGGTCAGCTCAACACTAGAGTTCAGTGAGGTGCTCCGCCGCTGCGCCGAGCAGGTGACCCGTCTAGTCCCCTGCGACCGGCTGACCATCGCCACATTTGAAGAGGAAAGAGGGGCCCTTCAGTACAACTTCGTCTCAGGGCCGGATGTCCAGGGCCGGATGCTCGGTGACGAGGAACCCGTCGCCGGCTCGCCATTCGAGATCGTTGTGCAGCGGCGGGCCGGGATCATCATAGGCAAACGGTCAAATCGTGCTGGCGGCCCAGACATGCCTGTTCACCCCGCATACGCCGCGGCAGGGTTTCAGTCGGCGATCGTGGTCCCACTTCTTGCCAACGACAAGGTAATCGGGGCGGTCCACTTCGCCCGCTGGGCCGCTGATGCCTACGCTGAACGGGACCGAGCGCTGGCAGAACGCGTTGGCGCGCTCGTCGCCAACGCCGTCGCCAACTCCAGGCTATACGCCCAGGCCCTGCAGCTTGCGGAAGAGCGTGAACGGCGGGCGATAGCAGAGGCCGCGACAAGAGAGTTACAACGTGTCAACGAGGTGAAGAGCGCGTTCTTGTCGACGGTGTCGCACGAGCTCAAGACGCCGCTTACCAGCATGATGGCGTTCACGGACATCCTGCTGCGCAACCGCAGCGGGAGCGTTGGTGACCGCGACGCGAAGCACCTTGAGGTCATACGCAGAAACGGGAAGCGCCTAACTCTGCTGATTGGCGACCTGCAGGACGTGTCGCAGCTTGACACCGGCCAGCTCAGCATTGAGCCGGTCGACTTCGACATGCTCGAACTTGTCAAAGAAGTCCATGAGAGCTTCCAGCCCATCCTGGAGGCCAAGAGCCAGCGCCTGGCCGTCTCTGTCCCGGCTGAGCCTCTGCCGGTGGTGGCCGATAAGTACCGCATGCACCAGGTCATGTCCAACCTCCTTTCGAACGCATCAAAGTACTCACCTCCCAACGCACAGATAGAGCTGCAAGTATCGAACGGCGGCGGGAGGGTCAACGTCCAGGTCACTGACCACGGCATCGGCCTCTCGCCTGAGGACCAGAAAAAGCTCTTCACATCGTTCTTCCGGGCGAATAACACCGCCACACGGTCTATGCCTGGTACGGGGTTGGGTCTCGTGATCGTCAAGGGCCTGATTGAGCTGCACGGGGGCTCGATCAACATCGAGAGCGCACCCGGCGAGGGCACGAGGGTGTCGTTCCACATCCTGAAGCAGTCTGAAGTCAAGAAGGCCGAACCCACGGCGGCTTAGGCAAGCACCTGCAGCGCGGTCGGTGGTCTTGTCTCACGGTGGCCCCCCAACCCCGGCCTCAGTGAGCAGCCCCTCTCGTTTGCCTGGACACCGAAGGGGCCATCGGCGACCCGCAGTCAGGCCGGGCTCCCGTAGTTCCGACGAATCGTTCAGTGAGCTGGCGCCCGTCAGTTCTTATCGAACCACAGGCGGTGCGCCGTGCCGCCGAGTATCTCGTCCTGCTCGCCCTTCGACAGGCCCAGGTGCCTCTGGAAAAGCTCCAGGTGCTGCTGGTAGGTCACCTTGGGGCACCAGAGCTCCGTCGGGTAGTCGGAACCCCACACGCAACGCTCCGGGCCGTAGGCATTGATGATCGTGCGCAGCGCGACGTGCATGTCCTTGAACGGGTACATCTCTCCAGACCCCGTCGGCAGGAACGTGAGCTTGGCGTGCAGGTTGCGGAACTTGGCGAGCTCTACGACGCGGCGCACCTTCAGGTCGAACTCCTGCTTGACGTCCAGCGCGATGCAGTGGTCAAGCACCGCAGGCACAGTCGGGTAGTCCTTCAGGACACGGGCAAGCTCGTCGGCGTGGGCAGCCTTGCTCAACAGCACGTTGATCGTAATCGGCAAGTCGCGCGCCGCGGTCCACAGCCTGCGATTGCCGGGGTGGTCGTAGGCGCCGCCGTTGACCGGGTAAGTCCTGAGCGCCCGGGCATTGGCCTTTTGTACCAGGGCGTAGAGGATGTCCGTGCTGTGCGGGTGCTCCGGGTCGAGCGTGACGACAGTCCGTGCCCAGCCGCCCGCACCCGCGCCGGTATCACGGACAAATGAGTTGTCCCAGCCATAAAACGTGGTGGTCTGGACGAGCATCGCCCGATCAACGCCGGCGGCGCGCATCACCCCCTGCAGCCCCCCGGGCGTACCGGCGCCGGGCGGAGGCCGGTAGGGCTCCGGCCTTACCGGGTAGGCCTTCTCGTCGGGGCTGTAGATGTGCGCATGGGTGTCGATGATCATTTTTGGCGGTCCTCAGGCTCCTGATGAACTAGACCGGCGTGTCCCTGTCGGCTTCGGGCGTTGCGCCAGCCACCGTCCCGGCAAGCCGGCGCCGGTGACCCGCTCCCCTACCGCAGCTGCCGCAGACGAGGGTCGAAGTGGTCGCGCAGCCAGTCGCCAAAGAAGTTGCCGGCCATCACGACGAGGAAGATGCAGAACCCGGGTATCGAGGCGACCCACCACGCGTCGTTCAAGTAGCGGCGTCCCTCTGAGATCATGGCCCCCCAGGACGGGTTTGGCGGCGGGATGCCGGCGCCCAGGAAGCTCAGCGTCGCCTCCGTGAGGATGATGCTCCCCATGGACAGCGTCGCGGACACCACGACCAGGTTGATCACCCCCGGCAGGATGTGCCGGTACATGATCCTGCGGTTTGAGGCCCCGGCGATCCTCGCCAGCGCCACGTAGTCGCGTGTCTTGAGCGAGAGCGTCTCCGCCCGCACCAGCCGCACCGCGCCCGGCCACGATAGCAGCGCCAGCAGAAAGATGAGGACCCAGAATTTCTGGCCCAGCACTACGACCACCACCAGGGCGACCATGATGTACGGCAGCGCGGCCCACACGTCCACGACCCGCATGATGATCTCGTCCGCCTGCCCGCCGAAGTACCCCGCGAGCAGGCCCATCGTCGTGCCGATGCCGACGCCCATGACCACGGAGACGGCCATGACCATCGCCGAGACCCGCGCCCCGTGGATGATCCGGCTGAGGATGTCCCGGCCCACCTGGTCAGCGCCTAGCAGGTGTCTGGACGAGCCGCCCTCGAAGCCCCACGGGGGCGAGTTCGTGGCTGCCAGCTCTGACCTGAAGGGGTCGACTGGCTCGATCCACGGGGCGAAGATCGCGGCGAATATCAGTGTCAGAAGGATGGCGACCGGCAAGGTCGGGTAGCGCCGGGTGATGCGCCACAGTGCCGCCAGCAGCCACAGGCCGCGCCGCGACCGGGGCGCC
>CAYWBD010000166.1:0-7554 GCA_964456315.1 uncultured Thermoflexus sp. | reverse complement strand
GCCGAGCGGCTCTGCGATCGCGTGGCGATCATGGACCACGGGAAGGTCCTGGACGAGGGCGCCCCAGACGAACTGATCGCCCGTCACGCCGGGCGCGAGGTGACCTTGGTCCGGGTGGCGCCCACGGAGCGCGCTGCCGTTGTGGAATCGTTGCGGGCGGCAGGGCACCAGACCATCGAAGTGGGGGCCGTAATAACAATCGCCGGCCGCGACGGCGTCCGCCCTGACCTGAACGGACTGGCCGCACTCAATGGCGCGCGGGTCTCACACAGGCCGTCGACTCTTGAGGACGTGTTCCTCGCCCTCACTGGCCGGGAGCTCAGGGACGAATGAACGCTTCGCTTTCAGCCTCGCTGCCCGCTACAACGATCATCGCCGGCATACGCCTGCGCAGCGTCGCCGCGGTCTGGCTGCGCCATGCCATCGTCTTCGCGCGGCTCTGGAAGCTCGCGCTCACGTGGATATTCCTTGAGCCGCTCTTCATCCTGGTGGCGATGTCGCTGGGGGTTGGCAAACTCGTCGGCGAGATCGAGCCCGGGCTTTCGTACGCGGCTTTCGTGGCGCCCGGCGTCATTATCGGCAACGCCATGTTCCACGCCGTCTTCGCGACCTCCTGGGACACCTACCACCGCGTTGCACACGGGCAGTGCGAGGCTTCGCTGACGACGCCGGCGACTGTGACGGAGCTGGCGCTTGGCGAGGTGGCCTGGGGCACGACCCGCGCGCTGCTGACGACGGCGTCGGTCAGCCTTGCGGCCGCGCTGATGGGCCTGTTCGACTCGTTGTGGGGGCCAGGCGTGCTCCTTGCGGGGCTGCTCGTCGGCCTGGAGTTCGGCGTGTTCGGCCTGATCTTCGCCGCGCTGTCACCGAACACGCACGTCCTGTCCCTTGTATTCACAGTCGTCGCAACGCCGATGTACTTCTTCAGCGGCGGCTACTTCCCGATCGAGAACCTGCCGGACTGGCTGGAGCCTGTAGCCTGGGCCCTCCCGCTGACGCCGGGCGTACACCTGGGCCGGGCGTTCATGACCGGGGAGTTCGCCATATCGCACCTGTGGGCCGCGCTTTACATGATCGGGTTCACGGCCGCGGTGTTCCCAATCTCCGCCGCCCTCATGCGGCGGCGCCTGATCAAGTAAGCGCCGCTTGCTTCAATGCCGCCTCGTTCACAGTCAGGCCGAGCCCCGGCCGGTCGGGCACCGTGATCGTCCCGTCCTTGAACTCCCAGGGGTCCTCGAATAGCGCGTCCAGGTCCGGGCGCGGGCCGGTGTACTCATGCGGCCGCGATGAGTTCGGGATGGTCGCGCACAGGTGCAGCGACGCCGCGTTCCCCACGCTCGGCTGCGTCATGTGCGGCACGACCGGCATGTCCCACGTCTCCGCCAGCGCCTTGATGCGCAGCGCCTCCGTCACCCCGCCGCACTTCACGATGTCCGGCTGCAAAATGTCAGGCCGCGCCACCGTGACCAGGTCCCGGAACTGCCAGCGCGTGTATTCGTGCTCGCCGGCCGACACCGGCACGTCCAGCGCCTCGGCCACCTCACGGATGCCCAGGTAGTTCGTCGGCGACACCGGCTCTTCGAAGTGGTAGATGCCCAGCTGCTCGAATTTGCGCCCCTGCTGGATGGCCGTGGACACCGAGTAGCCGTTGTTGGCGTCGAACGACAGCGGCATGTCCTTCGGCAGGAACTCCCGGCACAGCCTGAACATCTCCAGGTCCTTCGCCGGGTCAACGTCCTGCTGGTACTGCCAGTCCATGCGTATCTTGAAGGCCTTGAACCCCTGCTTCAGGCCCTTCTCGACCTCGGCGAGCATCTCCTTCGGCTGCATCTTCGCTCCGCCGCCGATGGACTTGTACATCGTGAACTTCTTGCGCGCCGCGCCGCCGATAAGCTGGCACACGGGCATGTTGGCGACTTTGCCTTTGATGTCCCACAGTGCAATGTCCACGCCTGCGATGCAGCTCGGCTGCGTGCCGCTGGTGCCGAGCTTGTACGTGCCGTAAAACATGGCGTCCCACAGCCGCTCCGTGTCGCGGGGGTCCTTGCCGACGACCAGCGGCTTCAGCGCCGTCTCGACGAAGTGGCACATGACCGCCACGTTCATCGGCGAACACTCGCCGACGCCCTCGACACCCTCGTCCGTGAACACCCGCACCAGCGCCGTGCGCGTCTTCAGCGGGTATGCGCGTACATCAGTGATTTTCAAAACGGTGCGCCCTCTCGATCAGCCGCTTTCGCTTCCGCTTCGAATCCGTATAAAGCCATCTCTTGGGCCGAGCGCCAGAACCCGACAGGATCGTCGCTGGCTGCCGCCGCACCGTCGTAGAACGAAATGCCGTTCTCGCGCAGAAACCCAAACGTCGCGTCCATCGTGGCTGGGTCTGATCCGGATGGCGGACTCAACCACCCTTTGCCAATTGCCTCATATACAAGTAGCCACTGGCTTCCCCAGAGTTCGTCAACCGTCATGCGGTTTGAAAATGGCGTACGGTCGACAGATTTCCCGGTCAAACCTTGAGACTCGGCGTCCAGCAACAACAGTAACGTGGTCGAGTCTTCGGTCACAGAAGCCGCATCGACAGCCTTGGCGGTAACGTTCAGATCGAACACAATGGCGCCCCAGAGCGCCCAGGCGACTTCCGAGTCCTCACCCAATCTAGCCCTTTGTGCCACAATCTGGCTGAGGCCGATAGCAAGATCGGAAGCCTCTTTTCTCCCGATCTCACTCCGATGGGCCACCAGGTGCGCCAACACATACGGCAGACAACCTGACTCCGATGTTGCACACTGCATGAGAAGTTGCTGTAATAGTGCCCAATTTTCCCTGGATATCGTGGCTCCGGACAGCCTTCTCAACGCGTACCTTAACACCCCATCTTGCGGGAATTCTCGAAACCATCTGAACGCGCTGTCAAAATACTCCACAATGTCGTGTTTTTGCAGTATCAGATCCTGATTGAACGAGAACCTCCTCAGTTCCCCGACCCAAAATTTCCGAGTTTCGGCCGGCAAAGCGATCACCCGAGTTTTGAGCGGATTGAGCGACAGTTCGATCTCGCCCAACAACCTCTGTAATAAAATCAGGATATCGTCGGCCTCCGCCCGCGTTGAGCAGAAGAATTCATAGTCGTCCACCGATCTGAATCCCTTGATGCCACCGCGTCTATCCATTAACGACTCGTCGACCCACGCGAGTAGAACCTCCGCCACGATTAGGGAACGATCGGGGCCAATTGGTATCCCAATGGTTTGATCGTCCTGTGCCCGTCTCGAAACGCGATCCAACTCATTTCCGAACAGAGCTGAGTCATGTCTCCGAGCTTTTGCTACATCCTTGCCGTGTATCACCCATGGAATGGTGTGCGTGTAGACGGACTCATAGAAACGAGCGATGTCGGCGTAGACGTGAAATCGACTCGCGGCGCGCAGTTCCAGGCGTTCGATCTCCAGCTGATAATAGTCATGGGACCGGATTACAGCTCTGCGACCTGTTGGATCTGGCTGAGGTACGCTGCGAGACAATTCGGACTTCTGGATCTGACTGACCAGCCCCGTCCAATTCGACACGAGCTTGCTCGCGACCGCGAATTCCGTCGCTGGACTTGGGATAGAAAGCCTCCGACTCATAGTCCCAGCACGGGCAAGTCGGTGATAACTCGGTCGCGCCGGGCGACCGGAACCCTTCATCTCCGATGGGATCGCCGTCGCACCGTCTGCGAGCAACTCCCCATACCCGACGGTGGTGAAGGCTGGCGGTAGTTCAGACGGAAAATACCCGTTGGACAGCATGCTTTGAATGCTAATCAATGCTTCACGTACCTACCAGGCTGCTTCAATTTCCTCCATAGTCCCGGGAGGCGAGTGGGCCAGGTTCCTGAGTCTCGTCAACCTTCAGCTTGTACGATCTGTGGCGCCATTGTACCTTTGCGTGCTGGAGGACATCCGTAATGAGAGTCGTAGTCACTGGCGGCTCAGGCCGCGCCGGCGAGTACATCATCGCCGAGCTGGCGGCGCACGGGCACGAGGTCGTGAACGCGGACAGTGTGCCGCCCCGCCAGCACGCGCAGTCGGGCGATGGGGCCCCAGCCGTAAGTCCAACAACAAGCCCTGCTCGTCCTTCGACGGGCTCAGGACGCACGGACCAGGGCACTTCGACACGCTCAGGGCGAGCGGTTGGGACTGCGGCAGGGGGACAGGGGGCCTTGCGGCAGGCGCCGGAGGCGCGAGCTGTGGGCAACCTGAGCCTGTCGAAGGGCGCCCAGGCCGGGGCGCCAGCTGGCGACTGGCAATCCCCGGCCCTGTTCTGGCAGGTGGATGTGACGGACTACGGCGATGTCGTAAACGCCCTCACCGGCGCAGACGCGGTCATCCACATGGCCGCCATCGCCGCGCCCAACCACATGCCCGAGCACCAGCTCTTCCGCATCAACATGCTCTCGAACTGGAACGTCCTCGAGGCCTGCGAGGTCCACGGCATCCGCCGCGTCGTCATGGCGTCGTCCATCAACGCGCTGGGCGCAGGCTGGGGCCACAACAAGTACACCCCGCTCTATTTCCCTGTGGATGAGGCCCACCCCACGCGCGTCGAGGACGCCTACTCGCAGTCGAAGTGGCTCGGCGAGCAGATGGCTGAGGCGTTTGTGCGGAGACGGGGTCCTGCGACAGGCTCAGGACGAGCGGGGCGCGGGCTGCAGATCGCCAACATGCGCTTCCACGCGCTTTGGGACCCGACGTCGGCCCTGGCGCACCGCGACCACGGCGACAAGCGGGACCTGGGCGGGCGGCGCGGCATGGGCATGTGGAGCTGGACGGGGCGTCATGATGCCGCCCGCGCCTGCCGCCTGGCCGTCGAGCGCGAATTCGAGGGCGCAGAGGCGTTCTTCATCAACGGCTCGGACACCGTGCTGGATGTGCCCACCGAGGACGCCGTCCGCCGCGAGTACCCCGGCGTCCCGCTGCGTAAGCCGCTGCCCGGGTTTGCGGGCGCGCTAGACATCTCGAAGGCCAGGCGCATCCTCGGCTGGGAGCCCGAAGAGTCCTGGCGAGAGGGCACGCTGCGTATGCCCGAGCCTGTGCCCGGCGCACGCTCGCCTGAATACCAGGCGCCCTGGACGCGATAGAATCCCGCCCGGACGGTTCGGGTTCAGGCGCCTGGCGCGGAGGATGAGCAGTTGACCACCCAGGTCAAAGCAAAGACAGACATCAGGCTGGTCGCCCACCTCATGCGGCGCGCCGCGTTCGGGGCACCGGCATGGCGGCTGGAGCAGCTTGCGCACAAGCCCTACGAGGAGCTGGTCGAAGACCTCCTCATGGTCGAAAAGCACCCCCGCCTCGAAGAAGACGTGCTCGAGCGCACCCACCAGGAGCACGCCGACGAGGAGTCGTTCCGCTGGCCCGCGAAACAGTGGTCCTACCGGATGATCAACTCACCCCGGCCGCTGGAAGAGAAGATGACGCTCTTCTGGCACAACCGCCTGGCCACTGCGGCCTCGAAGGTCACCAACGCCAGGATGATCCGCGCCCACCTCGAGCTGCTGCGTGACTATGGCCTGGGCAACTACCGCACGCTGCTCCTCCAGATTTCCCGCAACCCGGCCATGATCTGGTGGCTGGACCAGCAGACCAACCACGACCAGGACACCAATGAAAACTACGGCCGGGAGCTCCTGGAGCTCTTCAGCATGGGGCGCGGCAACTACACCGAGGAGGACGTCCGGTCTTCCGCGCGCGCCTTCTCAGGCTGGACCATCGACCAGACCCTCCCCCGCTACCCCAACGGCTGGTACGACACCAACTTCGTCTACCGCGAAGAGGACCACGACCACGGCATGAAGAAGTTCCTCGGCGAAGAGGGTGACTTCAACGGCGATGACATAGTCAACATCGTCGTCCGCCAGCCTGCCACGGCGCAGTTTGTCGCCTCCAACCTCGTCAGGTTCTTCGTTTCGGACGCCCCAAACGGGGACCTCACCGAGATGCTGACGCAGGTCTACTTCGACTCGGGCTACGAGATCAGGCCGATGCTGCGTGCGCTGTTCAACTCGGAGGCCTTCAAGACCGCCCGGTTCAAGCGCGTACGCTGGCCGATCGAGTACGCCATTGGCACCGTGGCGGTCACGGGTCAGAACACCGAGCCAACCGATGACGGCCTGGGCAAGCTCAACGAGTCAGCCATGGCGATGGGGCAGGAGGCCCTCAACCCGCCGACAGTAGAGGGCTGGCACGCGGGCAAGGAGTGGATCGACTCCGGCTTCTTGATCGAGCGCGTCAACTTCGCCTCAGAGCGGCTTGGGAACGCCCAGGCGCCCGGCATCCAGAAAATTATTGGCCGTGTGTCAGCAGGCCGCAAGTCCATTACGCCCGACCAGCTCCTCGACGCCTGCGCATACGAGCTCGGCTGCTTCGAGGTGGTCGCAAAGACGAGGAAGGCCGTTGTTGACGACCTTGGCAGCAGACCGATTGCGGTGGACAGCAGCTTTGCGGACAAGGTGGCATACGTCCTGCAACTTATCGGCTCATCGCGGGAGTACCAGCTGGGGTAGGTTTCGCACAGAACCGCCCACCCATCGTCATCAATGGAGAAACCTAGGAAGACAGGGGTAGCACATGGCCACCAACGGCGCTCATCACACAAAAGACCCCGTCCTTGTCGTGTTGCAGATGTCGGGCGGCAACGACTTCATGAACACCGTCATCCCGTACGGCAACCCCCTCTACTACGACTACCGCAGGACCGTGGGCGTGGCAGAGAAGGACGTCCTGAAGATCGACAGCACGTACGGGTTCCACCCGGTGATGGCGCCCATCCACAAGATGTACGGCCAAGGCAAGGTGGCCATCGTCTCGGGCGTGGGCTACCCGGTGCCGGACAGGTCGCACTTCCGGTCAATGGACATCTGGCATACCGCCCAGCCGGAAAAGGTCGCAGAAGAAGGCTGGCTAGGCCGCATGATCCGGGAGCTAGACCCGAAAAAGCGGAACGTCTGCACGGGCGTGAGTTTCGGCATGGGCCTGCCACGCGCAATGGCCCTCCAGGGCACCCCCGCCGTGTCCGTTTCGCAGCTAGAGCGCTTCGGCCTGCTCAGTTCTCTGCCCGGAGAGCGGCAACGCCGCGCCCTGACCGCGTTCACCTGCATGTATCTGCCCGAAGAGGTGGACGAGGGTGACATGACGCTCGACCACATCGGCCAAACTGGCATGGACGCCCTGGCCGCCGTGGACACGCTCACCAAGGCCCCCAAGGCCTACACGTCGACGGTCGAGTACGCCGGCGACCAGCTCTCGCAATCGCTCAAGGCGGTCGCGCAGGTCCACACGGCCCGCGTCGGCACGCGCATCTTCTATACGCAGCTCAACGGCTTCGACACGCACGGCGCCCAGATGAGCACGCATTCCGGGCTCTGGACGGTCATCGGCCGCGCCGTCACAGACTTTTTCGACGACCTCCGCCTGCACAACGCCGCCGAAGAGATCGTAATGCTCGTGTTCACCGAGTTCGGCCGCCGCGTGCGGGACAACGGCAATGGCACCGACCACGGCTCCGGCGGCGGCG
>CAYWBD010000165.1:0-8143 GCA_964456315.1 uncultured Thermoflexus sp. | reverse complement strand
CGCTCCCGCACATGCGCCGTGCCGGCGGCGGCACCATTGTCAACATCGCCTCGGTGTCATCGTTCATCGCCCAGCCAGCGTTTATACCCTACAACGCCTCGAAGGGCGCCGTAGCGCAGCTGACCCGCTGCCTGGCGATGGACCTGGCGCCTGACAACATCCGGGTCAACGCCATCTGCCCCGGCTCGATACGCACGCAGGCGACCGACCGCCACATAGCGTCGCTTGGGCTCGACCCCGAGAAGTCATTGCGCGAATTCGGCGACTCCGCGCTCCTCAAACGCATGGGCAAGCCGTCAGAAATCGCCAGCGGCGCGCTGTTCCTGGCATGCGACGAGTCCTCGTTCATGACCGGCGCGCACATCGTGATGGACGGTGGGGCGAGTATTGACTAGCGGACTCGGCCCGACGGGGTGTGTGCCGGAAAGCGGGTCGACGTAAGGGACTCTGCATCATTAACCCGATGATTCGATCTATCGTTGCGGACCCTAACCGCCGACCGGCTGCATGTCGCAGCGCGGTTGGGTCGCCCGCGGCGACAGGGACTGCATGGAACGCGGTTCGGGCCCGCCCCCCGGCAAGGAGGGCGGGCCCGGAGTCTGCGGACGGCGCTTAGGAGAACGACCGCGTCGCAGGGTCGTACACTTCGGGCGCCGAGATAACTTGCCCAAGCTCGTTGACGCCGCCGAATACGAGCACCTGCCCGTCGGAGAGCAGCGTCGCGGCGTGGCCTGCCCGCTTCTGGCCTAGGCTGCCGACTGGCGTGACTTCCCGGGTCACCGGGTTGTACACCACGACGAGGTCGAGCGTTTGTCCCGTTGCGCTCATGCCGCCCACGACCAAAACTGTGCCGTCCCTGAGCAGCGTCACGGTGTGGTTGGCCCTGGGCTCCAAGTTTGTCGGCCGCGGCTGCACGGTGACGGTCAGCGTGTCTGTCCCTACGCCTCCGCTGCCGTCGTCCACCTTCACGGTGACCGTGAATACGTTCAGCTTGGCGAACACGTGCGGGCACGTCACTGTTTTCAGGGCCTGGTCTACGGCGCCTGCTTCCTCGGGCGTACCGTCTCCCCAGTTGATGAGAGCCGTGTGCGTGTCGCCAGCGTCCGCGTCGGAGAACTTCACAAGCGACAGGTTGACGGTATCGCCTTGCTTGACGACCTGGTCTGGGCCGGCGTCCACGACGGGCGCCGTGTTTACTTTTCCGGCCACCGTGAAGGACCCCTGCTTCGCCCCGGGCAGGCCCGCCGCTGTGACTGCGACCACGTAGGTCTGCGGGGCGAGACCCGTGTTCGCAGGGACCTGGAAGGTGGTCACCCAGCACCTCGACACGTAGTTCCCATGGTCGGCGACGGCGCAGTTCTTGCTGACCGGCTTGGACTCGACCGGCTTGCCGTCGGGACCGACCAGGGTGAACGTCACCCCGGTTATCCGGTACGAGGCGTCGTCCTGGGTCGAGATGCCGACCCCGACGCTGCCGCCGGTGGCTGGCAGGTTCTTTGGGTCGACGGAAACCTCCTCCGCCTCCCAGCGTGGGTAGGCAGGCATGAACTCCGACGTGTTGCCGTCCTTGTCCGTGGCCGTGGCGATGACCGGCGCGCCTATCCCGTAGCCGCGCTTCACTGCGTCGAGCAGGGTGGCCGTCTTCGCCTTCCCTGCGTTGGCGGCGTCGTACGTGTCAACGCCCAGTAGCGTCCGCCCCTCACGGCCGTCAGCGTCAGGGATGAAGAACTCGACGCTGAGCGGGTAGGCCGAGTTCTCTGGCGCCGAGTCCACTCGGTATGTGACCTCGAGCACACCCGCTGCGTTGAGGCGCGCGGAGAGCACCACCGGGTAGTTCTGCAGCTTGTTCGCGCCGGGGTCCGCGTCACCAGGGTCGTTGGGCGTCGGTCCGTCTCCACCGAGGTCGATGCCGATGCCTTGGTTGGAGTGGATCGAGTTGCCAAGGATGCGGTTCCCCGTCGATTGCTTCGCGACGAACACACCATTGGTCGAGCTCGCGGAGATCAGGTTGCCGGCACCTGGGACCGAGCCGCCGATGAGGTTCCCGGTACCCGCGGCAATGCCTACGCCGTAGCCGCCACCGAGCGGCTTGGTACCCGTGCTGTCGGTGCCGATCAGGTTGCCCTGCACCACCGCGCCCGTGGCCCGTATCAAGATCCCCTCAGCAATGACGTTTCCTTCGCCCGCTTCTGTGCCGCCAATCAGCGCCCCGGACCAGGTCTCGATCCCTGCGCCTTCGGTGGCTCCCAGGACCGTCTGGCCATCGATGCTGACCCCGATGAAGTTGCTCTGCACTGTGGCGCCGGTCGCGGTGCTGCCCACCAGCACCATGCTGCGGACCGCATAGATCACGTTGCACCCGCCGGTGCAGCCGCCGCGATGCGTGGTGCCGGCCGGAGACCCTACTCTTGTTTGGGGGCTGCCGACCACAATCCCAAAGCCTGTGTCCTTCCTTCCGCCGTTGTCAAGCCGAAACATCCCAGACACACTTGTCCCGACTCGGTTGCCTTCGATCCTGTTTCCAGCGGCCGATGCTCCAAAGACATCGATGCCGTCGGCGTGGTTTCCGGAGATCACATTGCCGGCTCCGGGCGTGGACCCTCCTATCAGGTTGCCTGGCGCTTCTGAAACCAAGATGCCTCCACCGAAGTTGCCCCTCCAGTAATTCGTGGGGTCATACAAGATGTGATCGCCGTTGACGTTGGGCCCGATGAAGTTGCCCTGGATAGTGTTACCAGAGGTCCCGGAGCCCTCGATGCGGACACCGTAGTCCTGCGATCCCGAGATTAGGTTTCTGGACTCGGGTGTCAGGCCGCCGATTAGGTTTGATGACGCGCCTTCGGAGATGAGAACGCCACTCCCAGTATTTGGGAGCCGGTTCATACCGGTGATATCGGTGCCAATCTTGTTGCCAGTCACTCGGGCGTTCTTCGTTCCCCCAGTCAACGTGACCCCTGGTCCGTTGTTTCCGGAGATCAGGTTGCCGCGGACATCGTCGGCAACGCCACCGGTCACCTTCACGCCTCCCTGCCCGTTACCGAGTGCGCCTCTGCCCGACACGTCGGTGCCAACCAAGTTGCTTAAGATAATCGCGGACCGCTCGGCAGAGACACCGAACCCCTTGTTGGCACTTACCAGGTTCGCGTCAGCCCGGCCCATTGTCAGGCGGACGCCATCTCCACCGTTCCCGAGCGCGACTCGCCCCGTCACGTCCACGCCAATGTAATTGCCAGTGACGAATGCTTCCCAGTATCCCCCGTTGACACCATTCAGGCCGTTCGCGGAAATGATGTTGCAGTCACCGATGCACGTACCACCCGGCAGGGTCAGGGGCTTCCCGCCGATTGTAGTGCCCGATTTTGCGTTCACATTAACACCATCGCCGCCGTTCCCCATTGGCTGCGTGCCCGTCACGTCAACCCCGATGTAGTTACCTGTGACGGTGCCGCCGTAAGATCCGATTATTACGCCGTCGTGGCCGTTGCCGGAGATAACATTTCCGGTGACCGCGAGACTGCTGAAGGCGTCCCCGACAACCCCGTAAATCTGGTTCCCGAGTCGCACAGTCCCCGTAACGTCCGTGCCCACGAAGTTACCCTGAATAGTGACGTTCCCGTGGTCATAGCCCACTCCGCTCCCGCCATTGCCAGATATGACGTTGCGTGGCCTGGGGCCCGGTCCTCCAATGCGGTCGTCATAGCCGACCGCGTAGATTCCCGAGCCGACGTTGCCGAGGGCGAGCTTGCCTGTCAAATCAGTCCCGATGAAGTTGCGGTCTATGATGTTCCCCCTCGACTGGTCAATGTGAATCCCGTTGCCGGAGAAGCGGTTGATGACCAGCCCGTAGACCTCGCCTTGCTGGCGGAGTAGGAGCCCGTTCGCTCCAGCGCCGGCCAGGCTCCCGTCGAGCTCGATCACAGGTGAGCCGCTGTAATCAGGCTCGGAAGTCCCGTCAATCACCACAGGGTCAGTGACCGCTGGGAGCGCCGATCCCGGCCTGATCGTGTGCGGCGATGGCCCCGGGACGTTGAATGTGATCAAGTCCTTCCCAGGGCGCACGTTCGCCTCTTCTATTGCCGCCCTCAGCGTGCACGCCCCGGCCGCGTCTGCGCACACGCCGTTCCCCGGGACTGCGTCGGGCGTGTCGGAGGTCGAGTTGACAACCAGCGGCAGCGGCCCAACCGTGTACTCCACGTGCAACCTCGCCGATAACGAAGGGTTGCCCTCGAAGCTCGTCCAGGTGTGGTACTGGCCCTGTGGGACGCCTTGACCGCTCTCCAGCAGGACTACCGCGTTTACCGCGCCATGTTTCTGGACGAGTTCCTGGAGGCCGGCTTTCAGTGAAGGGGTGCGGTGCCACGATTCAGGCGCCTGTCGCTGCCAGGTCCACGGTTGCTGATACGTCGTCCGGCGACCCCAGCGGTCCGCCGGCTCCGACGCCAGCGAGAAGGACGCTGGACTGGAACCGTCCTCAAACGCGAGAGTGGTGGTCATCGCCTGGCCCCACCCTGCTTGGTTCAGGTCGACCCACGCGTCCGTTATGGTCGCCCCGGCCGGGATGCTCAGGCCGGCGAACCTCCACCCGCCGTAGGTGAAGCCGCATGTCCCAGGCGCGCCAACGAGCACCTCAGGTTTCACCTCATTAAAACCGGGCCAGCCGCATTGGGTGTGATGTGCGTCGTCCCCCCCTGCGGCCACTTGCACGTCGGAAACCTGTGCCGACGCGCTCCTGACTGACAGTGTCAGCGCCAGCGCCAATGCAACTACAACCGCAAGCACATACCAGCGCTTGAGAAATAGCTCTTGAACATGACTCACCTGTGGTCGTATGGCTACCTTCGTTCCCATCTCCGTTTCTCCCTCTCTGCGACGTGCTGCCCGGAGGTCGGCATGGCCACGCAGACCGTGCGCCACCGGTGCCGCAAACCTATGGCGAGGTGCGGTGAGGGTCCGAGAGGGAGCGTGGCGTGAATCCAGGGAGGACCCGGTGAGGGACTGGTGAGGATCCGGTGAGGCCAATCGTCGACAGGACCCCGGCGGCCAGCTCAAAGCGCCTCCAGCGGAGGCCTGTCTCGGCGCTCAGGGCCCACCTGCCTGGGCCCGCGTGACCCAAGCTGAGACACGCGGTTCACCGTTCCGGGACGATGGCCGACGGACCCGCGGGGTGGCCGTTCCGGATCCGGCACCTGCGGTTGCCGACGCCGGTAGCGCTGCTTGGCAGCAGGACTGAAGCCGGGACGAACAGTCCCGCACCAGGGCAGCCGTAGATCGGCGCGACCAGCCCCGCATCAGGGCTGAGGCCGCCGGGCGCGACGGCCGGTTCCACGCGCATGCGACGGTTGTAGTGGAGGCACGCAGCCCGGAGCAAAGCACGCGCCCTCACCAAACACGCGTGCTTGCCGCACTCTGATGGGATGGCCTACCTCGCCTCTGACGCAACGCGTCCCTGTCAGCGCCAGACCTCCGGCGTCGCCGTGGCGAAGAGCGGGCTACTGGCTTACCGTCCCCGCCGCCGCGGGATTGCCGGCCTCGACATGGCGATCATCTTTGTCGCCGTCGCCGTCGTTGGCTCGGTGCTCACGGTCACGTTGCTGACACTTAGCCTGGGTTCTGCGGACCAGGGCGCCAGCGTCGCGAACCGCGGCATCGGGGAGGCGGCAGGCCCGCTGGCAATCAGGGGCGGCCTGCTCACCGCACGCGGTGACGTGGACGTGGACGGCGACAACGTAATAAACCTGGGCGGCGCTGACCGGCAGGCGGTGGTCAAGCTGTCGTTCGTGCTCGAGCAACCGCAGTCCGGGATGCTCGTTGACCTGACGCCGCCCTACACGACCAACAGCACCGGGGTCGACCCTGACGCCAGCGGCCTCACCAACCCCACGCTCGTCTCGGTCTCCTCGGACAACTTCCAAGTCACCGACGCCGCCTGGACGGTGGCCTTCCCGGGCGCCGACAACGGGGATTACTTCCTTGACCCCGGCGAGCGCGCCGAGTTCACCCTCTGGCTGCACAGGTATGACGGACCAAACAGCCACTACGACCTTGGCGCGGGAGCCTCGGACCCCTACGTAGACGCCTCCGGCGGGCTGCTGCTGGCACGGCAGTCGTTTGCTGTCGAGGTCGCGCCGAAGGGCGCGGGCCGGCTCACGATCACGCGGTCGCTGCCCCTGGAGCTAGCCCTGGCCGACGTCCTGGAGTAGGGCAGTGGGGCGCGCCTGGACGCACCTTCGCCCCGAGCCCGGCTACACCAGCTAGAATCGCCTTTTGCCAGCCCGCCGCGATAGCGCTACTGCGCTGTTAGGAAGGGGTGCAGCCGCGTGAGGAATGCCGTATGCCAGCCAAACTAAGCCCTGACCAGGTCGCACTCTTGAAGGAGCCGCACCTGGCCCAGTTCGTCACACTGAACGCGGACGGGTCCCCCCACATCGCGCCGGTCTGGGTCGACACTGATGGCAAGCACGTGATCGTCAACACCGCGGACGGCCGCGTCAAAGTCAACAACATCCGCCGGGACGCGCGCGTCGCCATCGGCGTCTTCGACCCGAAGAACCCCTACGGGCGCGTTGTGAACGTGCAGGGCAAGGTCGTCGAGATCACCAAGACGGGCGCTGAGGCGCACATCGACGATATGAATTTCAAATACAACGGCAAGCGCCCTTACGGCATGCACGACCCCAAGGCGCCGCGCCTGATCGTCAGGATCCTGCCGGAGAAGGTCCACGGGCGCATGGGATAAGGACGGCCCAGAGCAGGCACGCTGCGTCCCCAAATCCCCTCCCCCATCGAGGGGGAGGGTTAGAGGGTTAGGTAGAGGGTGACTGTCCCGGCATCCGTCGGCTACTTGGCCTGATTCTCTCGTGTTAGGGAAGGGAGGGCCGGTCGAAGGCAAATTCGCCAGAGCCAGCCAACGTTACCCGTGCCATTCCTCGTAGACCCAGTATCCGAACAGGGCCGCTCCGGCTGCCAGGCACACGAGCGCAAGCGGCTTCAGCCGTGCGCCGAATGGGAGCGCCTCGTCGGGCAGTGCGCGCAGCCCCAGCCCGAGGCCTATCAGCCCCCACTGCAGGGACTCCTGCCATCGCTCGATCTTCAGGTACACGAGCGCGAGCACAATCGCCGCCAAGGGCGGTATTGCGGCGAACAGGAAGTCGAGGCGCTTGTCGAGGTCCGGCAGCTTTATGCCGAGGCCGGATGAGGTTCGCCGTTTGCCGTGGGCCTCGGCTCCGCCCTCGGGGTGTCTGGCTACGGTTGACATGACTGTCTGCACTCCCCAAGTGGGCGTCCGCAAGTGCCGGACAAAAAGGCTCGACAGGGCGTTGGGGTACGGTTATGTAGCGTCTGGTGGCAGAAGACTAGGGTTCCCCGCCGTCTGGCGCAAAGGGCGGTGAGAACGGGTTTCGGCGAGTATGGCCTTGCGATATCCGTCGCGGCTGTGGCCTCGGGGAAACAGCCCGCGGTCGCAACCCTGGCTCCGGGTCAGTCAGGACCCAGTCGCCCTTGCCAACCGCGGCGCGGCGTCCCAGTGGGTGGCTGTGGCTGTGATGGGGGAGCAAAGCCCGCGCAGTGCGCCGGCCCACGCGACTTTCACGTGCCAGCGCGCCAGGGCGTCGAGGGTTGCGATAAGCCCGCTCAGAGGGTAGGCGTCACCAGTTCGTGAACGCGCCGTCGTCGCGCGTAAGGCGCAGGTGCGCCAGGGCGTCGAACGGTTGCGATAAGCCCGCTCAGAGGGAGGGCTCTACCAGTTCGTGAACGCGCCGTCGTCGCGCGTCAGGCGCGGCGCAAACCCGCCCGGCGCTGAGTAGGCACGCTCCGCCTCGTCGATGTCGAACGACACTCCCAGCCCTGGCTCGTCGGGGCACCAGGCGTAGCCGTCGGCCCACTCGATCTGCTTCGGGAACAGCTTCTGGGCGTATGTGCCCGGACGGCGCGGCATCTCCTGCACGCCCACGTTCGTGCTCGCCATGCACAACGCCACGCACGCCGCGGCGCTCACCGGCCCGAGCGGGTTGTGCGGCACGATGTCGATGTAGTGCGTCTCCGCCCACCCGGTGATCTTGCGCGCCTCGGTCAGCCCGCCCACGATGCACAGGTCGATGCGCGCATAGTCGATCAGGTCTTCCTCGATCACCTCGCGGAACGGCCA
>CAYWBD010000164.1:0-9603 GCA_964456315.1 uncultured Thermoflexus sp. | reverse complement strand
GTAAAGCCGGTGTCAGGCGTGTATAGGAACGAGCCGTCCGGGTTGAGGGCAAGCGTGCCGTTGGCAGGGCCGGACCCGGCGACGAGCACTGCCGTCAGCGCATCGCCGTCGGCGTCGGTGTCGTTGATGAGCACGCCGGGCGCGCTGACGGTGAGGACGCCGTCCTCGGCGACTGTGTACGAGTCTGGCGCGGCCACCGGCGGGTCGTTGACGCAGGTGACGGCGACCAGGACAGTGCCCGTGTCCGTGCCGCCCTGGCCGTCGGATGCGGTGTAGGTGAACGTGTCTGAGCCGCAGTAGTTTGCGACCGGCGTGTAGGTCACTGTCCCGTCGGCGTTGATGACGACTGCGCCGTGTGCGCCCTGCGTCACCAGGCTGACGGTCAGGGCGTTCCCATCTGCGTCGGTGTCGTTGGCGAGCACCGGGACCGTGACTGCGTTGTCTTCGCCCGTCGTGGCGGTGTCGTCGTTGGCGACCGGCGGGTCGTTCACCGGCGTCACGGTGATGGCGACTATGGCGACGTTCGAGTCTGCCGCGCCGTCATTGGCCTTGAAGGTAACGGTGTCAGGCCCGGAGTAGTTTGCGGCGGGCGTGTAGGTGAGCACGCCGTCCAGGACCGTGCTCGTCCCGTGCAGGGCGAGGGCCACGAGCTCTATCGGGAACGACGCGCTGTCGATGTCTGTGCACAGCGGAGCCAGGTCGAGCGTCGCCTGCGTGTCTTCGGGCGTGACGAGCACAGTGTCCAGGCAGACCGGAGCGTCGTTGACGGGCGTCACGGTGATGGCGACTGTGGCGATGTTCGAGTCGGATGTGCCGTCATTGGCCTTGAACGTGACCGTGTCAGGCCCGAAGTAATTCGGGGCAGGTGTGTACGTAAGCACGCCGTTGAGGACCGTGCTCGTTCCGTGCAGGGCCAGCGCCACGAGCTCTATCGGGATGACGGTGTTGTCTACGTCCGTGCACAGCAGTTTGAGGTCCAGCGTGGCAACCGTGTCCTCGGGCGTCGACAACACGGTGTCCAAACAGACGGGAGCGTCGTTGAGCGGCGTCACGGTGATGGCGACTGTGGCGACGTTTGAGTCTGACTGCCCGTCGTTGGCTTTGAAAGTGACAGTGTCGGGCCCGGAGTAGTTTGCCGCAGGCGTGTAGGTAAGCACGCCGTCCAGGAGCGTGCTCGTGCCGTGCAGGGCCAGCGCGACAAGCTGTATCGGGATGACGGTGCTGTCCGAGTCCGTGCACTGCGGCTTCAGGTCGAGCGTCTTCTGGGTGTCTTCTGGAGTGGTGAGTGTCGTGTCCAGACAAACGGGCGGGTCGTTGGTGGGCGTCACGGTGATCGTTACGACAGCGATGTTGGACGGCAATAAGCCGTCGAACGCCCGGTACGAGAACGTGTCAGTGCCCGTGAAGTTGAGGGCCGGAAGGTAGGTGAACGATCCGTCCGCGGCGAGTGCGAGGGCACCGTTTGCCGGGCCGGAGCCTGCGACGAGCAGCGCTGTAAGGGGCTGCGCGTCGGCGTCCGTATCGTTGGTGAGTATTCCCGGCACCGTCACAGTGAGCAGCGTGTCCTCAGGCGTCGAGTACGCGTCTGGCAGCGCCACGGGTGCGTCGTTGAGCGGTGTCACGGTGATGGTCACGGTCGCCGGCGCGGACTCGCTCAGGCCGTCGGACACAGTGAACTGGAACGAGTCGGCGCCGTCGAAGTCGGCGTCCGGGGTGTACGCAAGTGTGACCGTGTCAAGGTTCGGGGCGGCCGGGGCGCAGGCCTGCCCGGCGAGCGCGGTCAGTGTGCCGTGGGCGGTCCCTGACACGACGGTGAACGTCAGCTCGCAGCTATCCTGGTCGGTTCCGGTCAGAGTCAGCGGCAGCGGCTGGTCCTCGGGTGTCGTCGCAGACTGGCTTTGAGCCGTCGGCGGCTGGTTGACACGCGCGTCGATTGTGTAGGCGAGCTGGCCGGTGGGGCTGAACACGCGGATGAGGAACAGGTCATTCGCCTGAACGCCGGGCACGCCGCTGACCCTGACCTGGCCCGCGGTCGTGTTGACGATGCCGACTTGGTCGGCGATGCCATCTCCGGTCAAATCATCAGGCAGCCCGTCTGCGTCTGAGTCCTCGTACAGCAGCAGGAGACCGGCGCCGCCCGCCTCCCAGTTGGCGGTCACGACCAGGTCGCCGGCGCCGGCGGCCTTGATGCGGTACCAGTCCTCGTCGGTAACAGGCAACGTCAGGCTGGCTTCGGCGGTCTGGCCGATCACGCCGAGGTCGGTGAACAGGGATGCCAGGGCCGCGTTGCCAGAGACCGTGATGACGGCGACGAAGATGGAGTCATTGTCGGACGGGTTGGCGGTCTCCAGCGCGATCGAGGTGTCACCGTCCGTGAGGAACGGCGAGAGGTCGTAGAGCTCATCGTCAGTGGTGTTGGCGCTATCGAACGGGTCCGTCGGGTTGGCGGCGCTATCGCCCACGCCGCCGACTGTGATCAGGCCGCCGTTGCCGGGCACGCCGTCGTTGAAGTTGCCGGCTGAGCTCGTCATCCGGGTCCCGTTGACGTTGACCGTGCTGAACTGCCCATCCGGCTGGAAGCCGAACGAGATCCCCAGGGCAAGGCGCGTCAGGAAGTCGGGTGAGGCCTTGTTGACCGGAGTGCCGAGGATGAGCCGGCTGACCTGCGCCGACGGACCGGTGAGCCCGCCTTCGAGCACCGACACAGTCCTGATAGGCAGCGCGGGGTTCGAGTAGATGACGATGAGCGCCGTGCCCTCCACGCCGCGATCGAGGGACTGGTCTTGTCCGGCCGCGTTCAGCGCGGCGTTGGCAATTGTCTCGTTCACGGCAAAGCTGAAGGTCCCGCCGGCTGCGCCGACTTTCGCGCTGACCAGACCCGTGACGTCCACCCGCCCTGTTTCAAAGTCCACTCCCGTGCCGTTGTCCACGTTCGGCAGGTAGGTGATTGGGAGCGTGTTGCCCTCGAACCCGATCTGGGCGGGCTTGTACGGACCGACGCGGGAAGAAGTGGCCACGTACAGCAGGGCCATCAGCACCGTTGACCCTGACGGCACCTCAGCCTGGAGCGTGCCGGTCGTGAACGTCCCAAGGCCGTCCGACGACACGCCCACATTGCCCTGGAACGTTGCCGGCACGAGCGGGTTGGGCTGTACGAGCCTCAGCGTGCCTTCAATAGCCGACCCGCTTGTACGCGGCCCGTTGTTTGGGCCGTCCGGGTCGTTGCCAGTCGGGTTAATCACAACGCCGCCGACGCCATCGCCGATGGGGTCATCGAAGCGGTCATCGTTTATCAGCGTGAGACTGACCGCCGCGCCTTGCGCGTTCAAGTTCACCGCGCCAGCCAGCGCCAGGCTTACCCAGAAGACCTGGCCCTGTTCCGCCGGGATGTTCGTAATACGAAGGTCGGTGCCAGTCCGGGTGGCGACCTGGATGTCCGGCGCACCGTCGGCGTTGGAGTCCCGGAATACGGTCGCGACGACGGGGTCGCCCAGAGACTTCACCAGCACTTGCAGCGTACCGTCCGCGGCCCGGGTCGTGGCCTTGAACCAGTCCTCGT
This sequence comes from uncultured Thermoflexus sp., assembly GCA_964456315.1. GTDB lineage: Bacteria > Chloroflexota > Dehalococcoidia > Lucifugimonadales > Lucifugimonadaceae > SHXW01. The sequence continues at coordinate 6,044 of CAYWBD010000164.1, read as the reverse complement.
CAAGCGGGGGCAGCGTCAGGCCAGGCTCAACCCGGTGTACGACAGGGCCGAGGTCGCTGGCCGTGGGCGAGGTGTTGTTTGCGGCGCCGCCCGGGTCTGCATTGTCGAAGCGGTCAACGTCCGTGAACGTGATGTCATAGGCAAAGCCAGTGAACGGTCCTGCCGCCGGGTCGAACACCTGCACGAAAAGCGGCTCCAACTCGCCGGCCGGCACCGCGACCTTCAGCGGGGTGCCTGGGCCGGACGTGCCCTCGCTTAGCTGTTCACCGCCTGCGAGGTCTGGCAGGTTGTTGCTGTTCAGGTCTTTCCAGATGCGGACGCTTAGCACCGCGCTGCCATGAGGCGTGGCGACGACGTCCAGCCGTCCGCCAGCCACGACGGTGCTCAGTTTGAACCAGTCGTCATCACGTGTGCCCGCGTCTGGGAGGCCGGGCAGGCTGAGGTCGACTGCCCGGCGGCTGATGACTTGGCCAAGCTGCGCTGGTTGCGCCATCGTCGGGTTGGGTTCGAATATGTCGCGGTCCTGAATAGAGAACGTGTACGAGTTCGGCTGGCCGTCGAACCGCACGAGGAGTTGCTGGCCCTTGGACACGGGGCCGAACAGGAACCGCAGCCTGCTGCCAAGGTCCTCGAACTCAACGAGGGTCAACGGCAGGCCGGACGCGGCGTTTAAGGCCAGAGCGTTTACCTGCCCTACGACCGGGTGTTCCTGGTCGATCAGGACCTGGAGAGTACCGGGCACCTGCACCACGAGCTTGAACCAGTCCTGGTCAGTTGGCTGGTGGATAGTCAGGACATCGGTGAGAAGCAGCGAGCTCCAGGCGACTCCGGCTCCGAGGTCGACCGCATTCGCCTGCGTGTTGTTGTTGGCGAACGGGTGGGTCGCCAGCAGGCCTGAGTCGATCCTGTCGATGTTCGAGAACGTGAACGTGTAGACGTTCTTGTCGGCTATCCCGTCAGAGTTGCCGTCAGCACCAACTACGGCGGCCCAGAACCGCCGCCCGCGAGGCGCCGGTACAGCCGCCGTCTGAGCCCCGCCTGCCACTGGTGTGCTGACCGCCACTGGGGCAGCCTGCTCGGCCGGGCTGAGCGCGCCGTCGCCGTCTGAGTCGGCATGGAGCGTGAACGCGATCTGGCCCTGCGCCAGCGTGAATAGCACTCCGGCCGTCATCGTGCCTGTCGCCTGGGCGGTCCAGGTGTACCAATCAGTGTCGGCAAGCGTCATCGTCAGACGCGGTTCATTGACGTACGAGGCCGGCGTGAAGCTGGTCGCCGCGCCCGGCAGGTCGTTCCGGCCGTCGGGGTCAGTGCCGTAGTTCCCGGCAAACACGCCCGCCTGCGGGCCGGCTGGGTCGTCGTAGCGGTCCTGGTTGATCGCCACCAGGTCGTAGGCCGCGACCACGCCAACACCGTTGACCTGCAGGAAGAACACCTGTGACTGCGTGGTGGCGACGCGCACGTGGGCGTCGACCCCGTTGTCCGTGGACTCAATCAGCGTGGCCGGCGTGCCGTCTTCCCGGAGTACCGCGAGAGTGGCGTCCCCGGCGTTGAAGTGGACGTCGAAATCAAGCCAGCCTTCGACGGCCGCGGTTGCCTTGAACAGCTCCTGCTCGCCGGGGGCGACAGAGCGGCCGGGACGGGCTTCCTGGACGACCACGCCCAGGTCGATGATGATGCCGAACCGCGCCGTCCCACCTGTGGTCTTGACCTCCCACGGCCCGTTCTCGGAGCCGGGCGGTATCTGCAGGAACATGCCGTCGTTGTCAGCACGGTCCAGGCCGGCCAGGGTGATGAACGCATTGGCCACATCTGGCCCGAGGAACGGGCCGGTGTCGTGGAGCTTGGTGGGCCCGAGGGTGGTGACGGTGTCGTCTTCTATGAGGCCTGAGCCGAGGATGGAAAGCGCCCCGGCTGTGCCGAAGACCGCCGGCGAGACGACCTGGACGATGGTGGGCACGACCTGCAGGGTGGACGACGCTGTAGCTCCGACTATCCGCACAGGCCCTGTCACGGCGTTGTCGGGGACGACGAACTGCAATGACGTGCCGTCTGGGGCGACGACAGTCGGGGCGAGGATGACGGTGGAGTCGGTGTCGGTGTTTGAGCCGCGGACGGGGATGATGAGCTGGGTGTTGGAGGTGAGGCCTGAGCCTGTGAGGGTGACGGCCTGGCGCACGTTGGCGGAGGCCAGCGCCGGGTTTGCAGGCGTGCCCCGCGTCGCCACCGTCCCGGCCGCAAACCCTGTCAGCACCTGTGAGAAGGGCTGTGACGTGCCGCCGAGGGTCTTTATCTGGAAGGGGCCGGCAGGGGGGTTGCGGGGCAGCGTGACGTTAATGCCGGAGTTGTTGCGGAAGACGTTGCAGGCGGGGGTGCAGAAGGAGCTGTGGGCGTCCGGGCCGTCGAAGCTCCAGCGGTCTGTGACCTGGGTGGCGCCGCCGGGGCCCATGAGGAGGGTGATGTCGCCCTCGGGGTAGCCGGAGCCGGCCAGGGTCAAGGTGGCGGTGTTGTCGTAAAACCCGGAGCCGGTGAAGGCATGGACAAGCGTGGGGACGACCTGCAAGACGAGCCCGCCCGGCTCGTCTGAGAGGCGCACTGTCCCGGTCACGGTGTTGTTGGGGACAGCCACGCTCAGCGACAGGCCGTCGGGGGCTACAGCAGACGGGACTACTTCGACCTCGGTCAGCCCGAGCGCCGGGTTGTCAGAGTTGAACGTGGTGAAGCGGACACGCGTCAGAGCCGTGAAGCCCTCGCCTGTGAGGGTGATGACCTGGAGGGCGTTGGCGGAGGATATGGCAGGGTCAGCGGGCACGCCGCCTGCTGCGACAGAGGCGATGGCGTTGAGGCTGGTCGTGCCCGGCGCGGCATAGCGCAGGGTGAGGGTGTAGTCGCCAATGGCGCCTGAGGCTACTGTCCCCGTGCCGTCGATGGGGTTGTAGGCAGTGTTGAAGAAGTTCGAGTAGCCCACGTAGTAGCTGTCTGCGCCGGGGAGCGTAAAGCGTGTGACCGACGTGGTCGCGGCGATAAGCTGCACGCCTGACTGGTCGAAGACCCGGAAGTGGGGTTGGGGCCCTGTGGAACTGAGGGAGACTATGCCGCCTGGTGCGGCGCCCTCCAGGCGGTAGATGTCGATGTCGGCGGGGACGCTGGTGCGCCCGGTGATGGCAAGGGACGTGTTCACACCGAGCGGGGTTGTGGGCAGGGCCGTGGCCAGCGTGCCGCCCACGGCGTCTGCGCCGCCAGCGGGTTCTGCAGCCAGGGGGGTTGCCGCCGCGAAGTCCGCCAGCGTGAGTGAGGCCGTGCCGCCTGCTGTGGTGACTGTCAGAGACTGGCCGGTGGCGCCTGCAGGCAGGGTCAAAGACACCTGCACGTCAGAGCCCAGCGCGCTGAACGCGTCGGGCCCGGACACGCCAGATGTATCTGTGAGGGAGCCCGCGCCCACGGTGTAGGTGACGCCCTCGCCTAACCCAGCGCCGCCTTCAGGGATACCCGAGCCCGACAGGCGTATGGCAGCGCCGGGCACAAGCGCGCTCGCCCCCACGCCATTTAGCGTCGGGACGACTTGCAGGGCCAGGCCGGCAGACCCCGAGACAGAGACCGGGCCGCTGACTGCGACAGCCGGGACCACTACGGTCATCGAGAGGCCGCCAGCGGGCACAGCAGCCGGCCTGACGGCTGTGACGCCCCTTGTGCCGTCGGCAGCCACCGCAGGGAACACGACGTTCGAGGCGGTGCTGAACCCGAAACCGGCAAGCGTGATGAGCTGCCCCGCGTTGGCGGAGGGCTGGGACGGGTCGGCAGGCATGCCGGATGCGGCGCGCCCCGCTATGCCCGTGAGGCCCACAGACGGCGCCGCGGCTATGAGCAGCACGTCTTTCTGGTAAGAGCCGCCGGCTGTCTCCACGCGCACCGGGCCGGCCAGGGCGCGGTCGGGCACGGTGATGTCAAAGCGGGCGTTCTGGCGGGTGGACGCTGCGACAGAGGTGCTGAACACATCGATGTCGGTGGCGGTGGTGCTGTCTTCCATGAGCACGCCGCCCATGTAGACCTTCATCCGCCCCTCGACAAACCCTGACCCCACCGTGCTGTAGCGCTGGCCGGGCACAGGGTTGTCGAAGTTGAAGACGTCGTCGGCGGGGATGACGTCGCGTATGACCGGGACGACTTGCAGCATGACGCCGGGGCCGGCTGAGCCTGTGATGCGCACAAAGCCTGTCACCGCCTCGTCGGGCACGACGACCTCGAGGGCGCTGCCGTCTGCAGAGACCACCCCCACCGAGCCCACCGTGGCCGTCGTCTCCCACAGGCCCTCCTGGCCTGACCCGTTGACCCGCGGGAAGATGACCTGGGTGAAGCGGTTGAAGCCTGTCCCCGTTATCCGTATGCGCTGGCGGGAGTTTGCAGAGGCCACACCGGCAGCAGCGGGCACGCCGTCGAGGGCCACAGAGGGCAGGCCCGTGTGGCCCAGTATGGCCAGCGGCCCGGCAGGTATGACCAGCGGCAGGACCCGCCCGGTGTCGCTTGAGGACAAAAGCCGCCCTGCAGCGTCACGCGCCAGGCCGTTGACCTCTGTGCTGGGGGCCAGGTAGGTGATGCCCTGCTGACGCAGGTCCACCAGGCCCAGGTGGGTGTTCCCGATGTCCTCATACGGGCCCACGTTGCGCCCTGTCTCTGGGTCTATGCGCCCGAGGCGGAAGCTGGCGCCCCACAGCAGGCTGCCGTCTGCGTCGACCTCCAGGCCGCTTTCTGAGACCCCCGCCACGGTGTGGGCGCTCTTGAGGGCCGCGCCTGTGAGGGGGTTGAACTCGGTCAGGAGGCTGCCGGCACGCAGCACGAACATGCTGTGCCGCCCCAGGTGGTGCGCCACCGCCACTGCCCCCGCCTCGTCCAGCGGCAGCGCGCCGCCCAGGACCACGCTTGTCAGGACCGTGCCTGCCACCGGGTCCACGTAGTAGAGGCGGTCCGGGCTGTCTGCGCCGTTGACCACGATGAGCGAGCCTGCAGGCACGGCCACGCTGTTTACGGTCAGCCCCTCACGGGTGAAGTCAAGGCCCAGCTGCGATGTGATCGCCCCCGGACGGGTGATGGTCCTGACAAGCACAAGCGTCCCCGGTTCCAGCACCCGCAGTGCGCCCGTTTCCGCCACCACCAGCCGGCCCGCGTCTGCTCCAGCTGTGGCCGGGAACACCGCGATGTCCAGCAGCCCCGCCGTGCTGACAGGGTCGTCCACGCTCAGCGTCACCGTCGCGCTCACACCGCCCGCGGTGGTGACCTTGATGGCCACCGGGTCCACCACGCCTGCAGGCAGGTCCACCGCCAGCGTGTCAGACACCAGGAACCAGTTCGTTATGTCTATGTTGGCCCCGGTGTCTGCCACCGGCACGCCGTTGAAGTCGACGCTGACTGCGTTCTCGCTAAAGCCCGAGCCCAGGATGCGCACCGGCAGGACGCCAAAGCGCTGTGCGAAAGCAATGGTCGGCACGACCTGCAGCTGGAAGAGGCCCGCAGCGCCGACCACCTGCACGCCGCCGGTCACCGCTTCTTCAGGCACCCGCACCTCTGCGATGGTCCCCGCCACGTTTACGATGTCCGGCCGCACCACCTGGTTTGTGACCACGCCGCTGGCATTCGAGACCACCGGGAAGATGACCTCGGTGGCCAGGTTGATGCCGGCGCCGGTGATGCGGATAGACTGCCCGGCGTTTGCAGATGCCACCCCAGGGTTGGCAGGCGTGCCAGACAGGGCCACGCCCTCGATGCCGTTGACCGCCACAAGCGACGCCTCGCCGCCCGATGTCCGCACGATAAACGGCCCTGCCCCTGCCCCCGGAGGTATCAGCACGTTCAGCGCGTCGTTGTCCGCACGGTCCGCGCCCGCGCCCACAGAGAACGCATTGGCCACATCTGGCCCGAGGAATGCGCCGGTGTCGTGGAGCTTGGTGGGGCCGAGGGTGATGACCACGTCGTCTTCTATGAGGCCTGAGCCGAGGATGGAAAGCGCCCCGGCTGTGCCGAAGACCGCCGGCGAGACGACCTGGACGATGGTG
>CAYWBD010000163.1:0-2487 GCA_964456315.1 uncultured Thermoflexus sp. | reverse complement strand
GTCGCCGGCGCCGACCATGAAGTGCTGGGGAGGGCGGGCCACATCGGCCGCGCCTTTGAACTCGACCCGCTGTGCGCAAGACACGGTGACCCCCTCCTGCACCAGCCCGACCGCCTTCTTGGTCCTTGCGGCTGTGAGGTGGTTCAGTGTGCCAAGCTGGTCGTCTTTGCCCCAGCGGCCCCAGTTCGAGAGGTCCTTTTTCATCCATTGCAGGAGCTGGTCTTGCGTTGGCTTCCGGTCCGGCATATGTGCCTCCTGAATAGCGGGACTCAGCCCTCCGCAGCAGTAGGCGGCGCGCAGACCAGGCGCTCTGGCGCGCGCCGCTGGAGGGACCTGAGAGCGCCGATGTTACAATTTCGCGCCTCCCAAGTGTGAACACCGCCGGGATTTTGCGGGCCAGTCAGCGGCAACCGGGCGCCGGGACTGGCCCTTCTGCGCCATCGGAGATCTGCTTGACCACTACGCCCCAACGGGCCGCGTTCGTGGCGGCCCAGGTCGAGACGATACACCGCAGCCTGCGGCTGCTGGAGCACGTGGTCGGCGGCCCCATAGGCCTCACTACTGACCTCCTCTCGCTCCGGCAGGCATTGGCCGTGCCCCAGGCGGGAGAAGAGCGCGATCGCGTGGCGTTCCAGGACATCGGGAAGCCGGTTTCGACGGCGCTTCGCGCAGGCTTGGACGCGTACCGGGTGATCGTGGCAGCGATGGACCTGTTATCAAAGACGGTCCCTGCCGGTGAAGACCCGCTGGCCCCTGAGTGGCGCGAGCGTGCCGGAAAGGTGCTGGAGCGCGTCGCGAGTCGCCTGGGCGGGGACCTCAGGCAGGACGTGGCGCGTGCGATGGCGGGGGTGTACGTGATCGTTGACCCGGAGCACACCCACGGCAAGTCTGTGGTGCGGATCGCGACCGCCGCGCTGCGCGGCGGCGCGGTGGCCATCCAATACCGGGACAAAAATTCGTCGAGAAGCAAACTGATAAGCAATGCAACCGAGGTCGGGGCGTTGTGCAAGGGTTCCGGCGCCGTGTTCATTGTCAACGACCATGTGGACGTGGCTCTTGTTTCGGGCGCCGACGGGCTGCACGTCGGCCAGAAAGACATCTCGGTCCAGGAGGCCCGCAACGTGCTGGGCGCGCGGGTGGTCATTGGGAAGTCCAACGCCCTACTCCAGGAGGCGCTTGAGTCTGAGGCGGAAGGGGCGGACTACGTCGCTGTCGGAGCGATGTTCACTTCCAGCACCAAGACCGACACCCGCCCTGCCGGGCTCGCGGTCCTCCGCGAGGTGAAGCGGTCAGTCGCCGTGCCGGTGGTTGCCATAGGCGGGATCAACGATACGAACGTGGTCCAGGTCGTCAAGGCTGGGGCCAACACGGTGTGCGTGGCCAGCGCCATTACGCGGGCCTCTGACCCCGGAGAAGCCACGCGACGGCTGGTCGATCTGTTCAATTCGGCCTCGGCGCCATGAGCGACGGTCCGGAGGCCAGGTCCGTCAAAGCTCGGCGGGCTGGCGCCAGGGCGGAGCGGCCTGGCGGCCAGTCCGCCGCTGAACGGCTGGCGGAGATCAGAGACGCGTCGCAGTCGGCGCTGGCCGCGCTGCACGCAGCCCGGGAGGCCGGACTGCCGGCGTCCCGCAGGGCCGTTCAGTTGTCCTCACAGGCGATCCGCGCCACGCACCGCGGCGAATACGACGCGGCGCGCGAGCTGGTACGCGCCGCCGGCGAGGCTGTGTCATCGGCTGCCGCGGTGACTTCCGGCGAGCCGCTGGTCCGCTACTCGGGGTTCATGCACGACGGCGAGAAAGAGTACGCGGAGGCTGCGATCACGCTCGCACTCGTGTCCGGCGCACACATCCCGGGCCCCGATGAGCTCGGGTCAAGCTGGCCCGCCTACCTCAACGGGCTGGCCGAAGCGGCGAGCGAGCTGCGCCGCGCTGCGCTTGACGCGATCCGCAAAGGTGCGCCAGAGCGCGCCGATGATCTGCTCGGACTGATGGACGAGGCAATGGGCGTCGTGGAGACGGTGGACTTTCCGGAGGCCGTCACTGCGGGGCTGCGCCGCACTACTGATGCGCTGCGTGGCGTCGTCGAGCGGACGCGGGGTGACGTGACTGCGGCGCTGGGACAGCAGGCGCTTGAAAGGCGCATCGGTCAGTTGGAAGCGGGTCTGGAAAGCAGGAAGTGAACTGTCGGGGCGGCGTCGGGATGTTGCCCTGACGATACCGCCTGCGGCCCAGAGCCGGGGTCCGACGAGATATCTCTGGCGGACCCCGGCTCTGGCACTCCCAGCTACACGAACAGCGGCGCCAGCACCAGCGTGATCGTGGCCAGCAGCTTGACCAGCACGTGCAGCGCGGGACCAGCCGTGTCTTTGAACGGGTCGCCTACAGTGTCTCCGGTGACGGCCGCAGCATGGGGCTCAGACCTCTTGCCCATTACGTTGCCCTGCGCGTCTTTGAGGCCCCCCGATTCTATGAACTTCTTGGCGTTGTC
>CAYWBD010000162.1:0-4182 GCA_964456315.1 uncultured Thermoflexus sp. | reverse complement strand
TCCTGCGCCATGGCGTAGCCAAAGGCGAAGAACAGGTCATCGTCGGTACCCGCATAGATGTGGGGGATGCCCCACTCGTCGCGCTCTATGCGCGCCCCGCCTCTCAGGCTGCTGACGGCTCGCTTGCCTTCCGGGGAAGGGACACGCCGCCTGGTCTCGGCCTGCCACCAGGCGTCGAACTCGGTGCGGCTCAGCCCGGCCTCCTTACAGACTTGAGCGATCTTCGCGCCTGCGCCCAGCCTGCCGAGCAACTGTGCTGTGGTGAGGTCCATCTGTTCCTCCGCTGTGGTCCGTCGTCAGCCGTCGCCTGTCGCCAGGCCGGGACGCCAGCCCCGTTTCGCAGCCGAGATGGTACGCCGGGGACGACGGGCGCGCGGGCCATCCCCTCTCCCTGTTAGGGAGACGGCGAGGGTGTGGGCCGATGCGTTTGGCCCGCACCACGGCCCTTCGACGGGACCTGGCCTGGCCGGCCTAGCGCTGGTCAGTTGACCGAGACCCCGATCAGCCGCCCCACGCCGTAAGTCACGGAGGCTGCCGCGCCACCGAAAAGCAGCATCCGGCCGGCAGCCCAGTACCCGCTCACCCCCGATATCCAGGCCAGTCCCAGGCCGACAGCGATGAGCGCTCCGCCGCTAAGGGCCGCGCTGGCGATCACAGCGGCTGTGCCCTCCGCGCCAACCAAGAACGGGACCAGCGGGAAAATGGCCCCCGCGACAAACGCCAGCATCGAGCTCAGCGCGGCGCCCCACGGGGCACCAAGGTCCTTCGGGTCCAGGCCCAACTCCTCCCGCGCCTTGGTCTCCAGCGCAACGTCCTTGTTTTGCATCAGGCGGGCGGCCACCAGGTCCGCCTCCTGCGGCGTCAGCCCCTTGCGCTGGTAGATGTACGAAAGCTCTTTCTCCTCGTCCTCGGGCCAGTGCTCGATCTCAGCCCGCTCCGTGGCGATCAGGTGCTCATAGACATCCCGCTGCGAGCGCATCGAGATGTACTCGCCCGCGGCCATCGAGAACGCCCCCGCCAACAGCCCGGCCACTCCCGCCAGGATGATGAACTGAGTGTCCCCTGTGCCACCCGCGACGCCCATGACCAGGCTGAAGTTGGAGACCAGCCCGTCGTTGACGCCCAGCACAGCAGCCCGCAGTGTGCCCCCTTCGCCACGCAGGAACCCGCCGGGCTCCGGGTGCGGCGAATCCGGCTGCGCAGGCCCTACGGCCATTTCCCGCAACGTCTTTTGGTGTTCCCGCTCGTCGGCCACGAGGTGTCGTCCCGCCGGCACCGCGGCGTACGTCCGCGCCCCGGCCGACTCACCGCGCAGCAGCAACGGGATGAGCCGCGCCGGGCCGAACACACGGGCGAGCAAGCCGAGGACGATCAGGCCGCCACCCACCCGGGCCGGGCGCAAGCGCGACGCGTCGAGGCCGAGCATCGTCGCCCAGTGCGCGGCGTGCTTCATTTCGACCGCAGCCATCTGCCCAAACGCCGCCTTGCGCACCGGGTCAGTGTCCAGGCGCGCCATCATCTGATAGCGCGCCGCGGCGGAAAGCTCTTCCCTCAGGAAGGCCCGGTACGACTTGCGGTCGGCCGGGGAGGGCGGCGGGCCGGCCGGCGCCGGGTCCGGGGTCTGGGAGATCAATCTGAAGGCCCAACCTCATGCGCCCTGCCGCCAGCAGGCAACGGGGCTCGGGGAGCTCTCAGGCCTCGATGCCCTTCGCCACCCCGCAGTCTGAGGTTACAGGGCGCCGTCTATGACCACGTCAAGCAGCGCCGATTGCCCGGAGGCAACTGCCTTCTTCAACTCCGGGCCGATCTGCGCCGCGTCCTCGATCCGCACCCCGTTCACCCCGAAACCGCGGGCGATGGCGGCCATGTCAAACGGCACGCTGAAGTCCATCGCCATGTACTTCGACGGCTTGTCGGCCAGACCGGCCATCCGCTTGTAGACGTTCATGTTCAGCTTCAGGACCCGGTAGGACGCGTTGTTGCAGATCACGAACACGACAGGGATTTTCGACGCGAGCGCGGTCCAGAGGCCTTGGATTGTCATCATGGCGGTGCCGTCGCCAAGCACTGCCACCACTGGCCGGCCAGGATGTGCCAGCTGCACCCCAAGCGCCGCCCCCATACCCCACCCGATAGCCCCGCCGGTGCTGCCGTAGTACGCAGACGTATCGGTAAACCGCACGCCCTGCTGGACCAGGAACCGGGAGCTGATCGCATCGTCGAACAGGATTGCGCCTTTCGGCCAGTTCTTCCCCAGCTCGTAGGCAAGCGTCGCCGGAGGCATGGGCCTCTTCGTGCGGCCCGCGATCGCGACCTTTTCGAACTGCTGAGCGACGGCCCGGCTCTCCGATGCTACCGCTGCCGCGCGGCCACGCGCAGCCTCGATGTCCGAGCCCTTCATCGCCTGCCCCACGGCCTGGTCCAGCATCGCCAGCGCTGGTTTTGGGGACGCCAGGATGCCGATGTCCGTCGGCTCCGACTTGCCCAGCTCACCAGCGTGGATATCTATGTGGACAAGTTTCGTCTCGGGCCGCAGCACCCGGCCAGGCTGGTGGAAGAAGTCCTGGAACACCGGCGTCCCGACGGCCACGACAACATCCGAGGCCCGCAGCGCCTCCCTGGCCGCGGGCTGTCGCAAGCTGAGCGGCCCCAACCACTGAGGGTGAGACGTAGGGAAGTTCAGCCCGCCAAACCCGGTGCCGTAGACGCGCGCCCCGGTCCGCTCGGCGAGGCTCACCGCCTGCGCCGTTGCCCCGTACTGCGACACACGGTCACCGACGATCAGGACCGGCGATTTCGCCTTCGCCAGGAGCGCCGCGGCCTGCTCGATGGCCGCCGCGTCCGGGGGCGGCTCAACGTTAAGTCTCCGGGACGGGGTTATCTCAACGTCCGCGGTCTCGTCGTACGTGTTTCCGGCGAACGAAATGAACACCGGGCCCGTCGGTGGCGTGCGTGCCTCGTTGAACGCGCGGCGGATCACCGACGGGTACTGCTCTGGGTGCGTGACCTCGGCGCTCCACTTGGTGAACGGGCGCGCCATCTCAACCAGGTCCTCGCGGGACTCGGCAAGCTTGCGCACGTCCTTGTTGCCTGCCGTGATCACCATGGGCGTCCCGGCCTTCTTCGAGTCGATAAGCAGGCTGAACGCGTTCGCCAGGCCGTTGTCGATGTGCAGGCTGACGAAGCCGACCTTGCCGCTGGCCCGTGCGTACCCCTCGGCGAGGCCCACCGCGACGCCTTCCTGGACCACCAGCACGTACTTTAGGTCCGGGTAGTCCTCGAGGGCGTCCATGATGGCCGCCTCGGAGGTGCCTGGGTTGCCAAAAATGTACTCGACGCCCTCAGCCCGGAGCGACTCCATGAGGGCGTGCTTGCCTTTCATCAGCGGGGACATCTGCTCATCCTTTCGCGGCGCGTGGCCGCGCTATCAGGTGGGCCTTGAAACAGGCTGCGGTTCCCTCGGTGCCGGCACGCCGGCCGGGCGCGGAAAGTGGCTCCCTCGCGGATCCCTGCAACTGACCTGGCCTCTTGACACGCGGCGCTGGCTCAGCGCCCTTCACTAGAAGCCTTTACAAGCTCTTCCCTGACCCGTCTGGCCACCGTCTGGAGCTCCTGGTCGTCCTGGATGTTCAGCGGGTCCACGGTGAGTTCGCCCCGGTTGCCGAGGCCCGATACGTAGATCCTCGGCGACCCGGCCATGAGGCGACTCTGGATCTCTTTGCTATCTGGCCCGCGCCAACGCGGTCCAAAGTAGATCACGCACTGCGGGATGTAATGGTCATTGTCGTGCTCGATCTTCACCGTGATGCCCGGGACCTCGTCGATCTGGTCCTGCACCAGGCGCATCATTTTCCGGTAGCGGGCTGTCTCTGCGGCCTCGTCCTCCTTGATAAACACCTTCACGGACGCAAGGAGGCCTGCGATCTCTTCTTTCGACACCTTCTGTGCCCTGGCGACGGTGGCGTTGGGCGCATTGTTTAGCCGTGCGTACTCAACCCACTCTTTCTTTCCCAGGAGGATGCCCGTGCTCTGCGGCCCGCGGACCGCTTTGCCGCCCGAGAAGCTCACCAGGTCCGCGCCCTGGTCATAGAACTTCGTCAGGTTCGCCCTCGGTGGAAGCATCGACGCCGCGTCGCAGAGGACCGGCAGCCCGTGGCGGTGCGCTATGTCGACGAGAACTGG
>CAYWBD010000161.1:0-2025 GCA_964456315.1 uncultured Thermoflexus sp. | reverse complement strand
CAACCCCGCCGACCTGCCGGTGATCACTATCCCTGTCATCTACCACCGGGAGCGGCGGGCAACAGGCAGCGAGGGCAACAAGCTCTTCATTGACGAAACCGTGAGCTACCTCGACCCGACGACGCTCAAGGAGATCCCCGGCCTGCCAGGCAGCTCCGACAAGCTGGTGATAGACAGCAAGAGCCGCGAGTACCTGCCCGGCACGTCCGGCGGGCGGACCGGCCTGATGGGCCTGCCGTTCCACGTCGAGAAGGACAAGACCTACTCGGCCTGGGTCACAGCAGCCGGGCGGCCGCTTGACACGACCTACCAGAGCACCGACCAGGTCCAGGGCCTCGAGACTTACGTGCACACCGTCGGCGTGTACGACATGGACCTCGGAGTCGCCGACCCCGCCACGGGGTTGCCGCTCCAGCTCACCGCTGACATCAAGGTCTGGACAGAGCCCGTCAGCGGGTTCCCGGTCATGGCCGAGGACGTCGAGACCGTCTCCGCCGTCGATCCCGCAGGCGGCGAATACACACGGTTCGCGTTCGACCTCACGTTCACCAGCGACACCGTCGCACGCTTCACAGCCGAGGCCAGGAGCGCCAAGAGCACGGTGGCGCTGTTCAGCACCTTCATGCCGTGGGCGATCATCGGCGCGGGCGTCGCTGTGGCCGGTGCTGGCATCGCGTTTGGCCGGAAGCGGCCAGCCGCGCCGGCAGCGGTGGCCCAGTCGCAGAAACCTCAGGCGAAGGCGGCTTAGCCAGCCTGACCCTGAACAGACTGACTCAGACCAACGAGGCCCGGCCAGAAAGCCGGGCCTCGTCGCGCCGGGCTATACTCGCGGCACCCGTAAAGCACGAGCCAGACATCCAGGCGGGCGAAATCCGGGAGCAACTGCCATGAAGATGTACATGGGAGGCGAGTGGGTCAGCCGGGCCAAATCGGTCCCGGTTTCCAACCCCTACACGCTCAAGCCGTTCGACACCGTGCCCTCCGCAGGCCTCGAAGACGTTGACCTTGCCATCAAGTCGGCCGTACGCGGCGCAGCCGCCATGCGAAAGTTGTCGGCGTATGAGCGCTACGAAATCCTGACGAAGGCCGTCGCGCTCATCAAAGCGCGGGCCGAGGACCTGGCGAAGACCATCACGTCCGAGGAAGGCAAGATCATCGCCGAGGCGCGCACGGAGGTCAGCCGCTGCGTTCAGACGTTCACCTGGTCGGCGGAAGAAGCCAAGCGCCTGTACGGCGAGACCATCCCGCTCGACGCGTCCCCCGGCAACGCCACCAAGTTCGGCTTCACCGTGCGCGTACCGGTCGGCGTGGTCGTGGCGATCTCGCCCTTCAACTTCCCGTTGAACCTCGTCGCCCACAAGGTCGGCCCGGCTCTGGCCGCCGGCAACGCGGTCATCATCAAGCCGGCCAGCGATACGCCTTTGTCCGCGCTCAAACTCACCGAAATCCTGCTTGAAGCCGGCATCCCTCCCGAGGGCGTGCAGTGCATCACCGGCCCGGGCGGCATGATCGGCGACGCCCTTGTCTCGCACCCTGACGTCCGCAAGGTGACGTTCACTGGGAGCCGGGAGGTCGGCGAGCGCATCTGCAAGACCGCAGGGCTGAAGAAGATCACGATGGAGCTTGGCTCCAACTCGCCGCTCATCGTGCTGCCCGACGCCGACCTCAAGAAGGTCGCCGAGGCAACGGTCGCATCGGGCTACTCAAACGCCGGCCAGGTCTGCATCTCGACCCAGCGCGTGATCGTCGACAAGAAGGTCTACAGCGACTACCTGGACGTGCTGACGCCCCTGGTCGCGGGACTGCCCACCGGCGACCCCATGAGCGACAAGGTCAAAGTCGGGCCCATGGTCCGTGAGCGCGACGCCGTCCGGGTCGAAGGCTGGATCAGAGAGGCCCAGCAGGGCGGTGCGCGGGTGCTAACCGGTGGCGACCGCTCCGGCGCAATGCTCAGGCCTGCCATCCTCGCTGACGTTAGGCCGGGCATGAAGGTCTCAGAAGAGGAACTCTTCGGGCCCGCGGTGA
>CAYWBD010000160.1:0-6032 GCA_964456315.1 uncultured Thermoflexus sp. | reverse complement strand
CGTTGCCACCTCCGGTGATGATGGCGACCTTGCCCGCCAATTCCTGAGGCGCGCTGGATGCTGCACTGCTCATCGCATGAAAAACCCGCCGTCAACGTTGAGGGCCTGGCCGGTGATGTTCCGGGCGTCTTCGGATGCCAGGAACGCTGCGGCCTCGCCTATGTCCTCGGGGGTTTGCTCCCGGCCCAGCGGGATGCGCTCGGCGACCATGCGCTCGAACACCTGCCTGGGCGCGAGGCCGGCGTACGCCGCGTTGTCGCGTGCGTAGCGGCCGCCGACCTGCTCCCACATTGGCGTCCAGAGCAGCCCTGGGCAGATGGCGTTCACGTTGATGCTGAACTGCGCCAGCTCGTTCGCCAGCGACTGCGTGTAGCTGATCACAGCCGCTTTGGTCGCCGAATAGTGCGGCAGCGCCGGGCGACCCTCGCGGCCAGCGATTGACGACAGGTTGACGATCTTGCCGTACCGCGCCGCCTTCATCCCAGGCAGGACCGACTCCGTGGCGTTCACTATGCCGAGCACGTTGACCTGGTACGTCCTGACCCAGTCCTCGTCAGTGGACTCTGACCGCCGGTCCCAGCCGGGCGCGCCCGCGATGCCGGCGTTGTTCACAAGGACGTCAACCTTCCCGAAGTGGTCCAGCGCCGTCCGGGCGACGCGGTCGGTTGCGGCACGGTCGGTCACATCGGCGCTTACCGCCACCGCTCTGGCGCCAGTGGCGGTGATCTCGGAAGCTGTCTTCTGCGCCGTGTCGGCGTTCATGTCCGCGATGACGACCGCGGCGCCTTCCCCGCCCATCCTGATGGCGATGGCGCGGCCGATGCCGGTTGCGCCGCCTGTGACTATGGCGACCTTGTCTTTGAGGAGCATCTCAGGCCCTGGCTCGATCACCCATTCCGCCTGCCGCCAAAAGGAAGCAGCACGGCGGGCAGACGACGCCGGATTATACTGCCGGATCCGTCAACGCCAGTCATGTCCGGGGCTGTCAGGCCATGTCCGTAAGCAGGAAGAAAGCGCTGGAGTACGCCTACGCACTGATCGAAGTGCCGAGGGCGCACGTCCGGGTCACTCTGCGCCAGACCAGCGAGGGCGTGTCGGTGCTGCACGGGCGCCGCGTCCTCACCAAGGTCTACCTCAACCGCAGCGGCATGAACGCCGCAGCCGCGATCGCGGAGGCCATCGGGGTGCCGCTGCCGAAGCTCGGTGAGAGCTCTGACGCGCTCATCTCCAGCGGGCTGCTGTACCGCGTCCTGGCCCTTTCGCAGCTGGACTTCCGCAACCCGGCGGCGCTGGACGTGGCAGCGCGGCTTGTGGACGAAGCCCGGGACATGCAGTCCGGCAGCCGGGACGACGCATGAGCGCCTTCAAGGTGGCGCGGGTTGCCGGCAATCGCACGGTGCTCCGCCCGATCGAGCCGGCAGACGGCAGCCACATTGAGCGCTGGCTAAATGACCCGGTCGTCGTGCCCTACTGGGGTGGACTGAGCGAAACCATGAGTCACGACGAACCCGGGAGGTGGGTCGGCAAGTTTGTCAGCGGCCTCGAGTCCGGGGTTGGGTGTGTCGTGATAGAGGAGCGTTCCGTCCCGGTGGGCTTCATCTTGATGGCGTGCGATGCGGATGATGCCAATTACGATCACATTGTCGAGATCGACATATGCATCGGAGCGCCGTCACGGTGGGATTCTGGCCTGGGTACCGATGCCCTGACAGCGCTGCTCAGGTGGTTCTTCACGTCAACGGACATCGTCCGTGTGTTCCTCCAGCCCCGGGCTGCGAACGCTCGCGCAGTGCATGTCTACGAGAAGGTCGGGTTTAGGAAAGAAGGCATCGTGCGCAAAGGCGCCAAGGTCGATGGCGTCCTGTATGACTGCGTGATGATGGCAGCGCTGCGCGACGAATGGCTCGCTGTGTTTGGCAGTTAGCCGGGCAGCGGCTTTATACTTCGCCGCCATGGCGTACACACTGCGCGACCTATCGCCCGGTCAAAAGTTGGGCCCCTACGACGTGACCCAGCCCGCTAGCGACGCCGCGAAGTATGCTGCGGCCGTCGGAGGCGAGGGGTCCCCGGACTACGGAGGCGCCGTCCCGCCGCTGGCGATAGTCGCTGCTGCGCTGAGCAGACTGATCGCGGACCTCGGACTCGGCGCGGGCACAGTCCATGCCGGGCAGGAAGTTGAGTTTCACCGACCCGTCATGCCCGGCGACGAGATCACCGCGGTGTCCGAAATCAAGTCGAACTCCGTACGGCGCGAGGCGCGTTTCGCGACCGTGTCGACTGAGTTCCGGGACGCATGTGGACAGCTGGTCGCCACTGCCAGCAGCACGGTCATAGTGCCGGCATGAGCGTCCGCCTCCCGTGCAAGGTGGGCGACCCCTTGCCCGAAGTCGCGCGCAGCGTGACCCAGGACATGGTGAACGCCTACGCGCATGCGGCCCGGGACTTAAACCCCATCCACCTCGACGAGCAGTTCGCCGCCGGGACGCAGTTTGGCAGGCGCATCGCGCACGGTATGCTTACGCTTGCGTTCATCATGGAAATGGCCGCCCGCGCCTTCCCGGGGACGTGGCATGCCGGTGGCAGGCTAAAGGTCCGGTTCAAGGCCCCGGTGTTCCCCGGTGACACTGTGACCACCTTCGGAGAGGTCACGAGCATCACGCAGACCGCTGACGGGCCGCTCGCCGAGTGCAGGATCGGTTGCCGCAGGGCCGGTGGCGAGGAGGCCCTGTCCGGCCAGGCCTGGGCCCTCATCAGGCCGCCACGTACTTGAGGTGCCCTGGCGCTCCCCCTCCCTTCACGTTCAACCTTCGCGGGCGGGCCCTGAGGCCAGCCCGGACTGCTGAGGAGCAGCACGAACAAAAATGACAACAAAGTCACCGTTCCCACCGGGGACTGTCACAGTCGCACTGGACGCCATGGGCGGCGACTTCGCGCCTGCCGAGACCGTTGCCGGCGCCGTCGAGGCGGCGGCCAAAGGCGGCATCGCGGTGCTTCTGGTCGGCGACGCGGCGGCGGTGACTGCGGAGCTCAAGAGGCACCCGGCTGCCGCCCGGCTGCCGATCATCCTGGTCCCGTCAGAAGGTGTGGTCGGAGAGGACGAGCCGCCCGCGCTGGCGTTCCGGACGAAGCCGAGGGCTTCCGTTTTCGTCGCCGCAGGCGCGGTAAAGCAAGGCAAGGCCCAGGCGCTGGTGAGCATGGGGTCGACAGGCGCCACCCTGGCCGCGGCCACGGTCGTGTTCGGGACCATGGACGGGATCGAGCGCGGCGCGATCGGCGGGCCGATCATCGGTTTTTCGCCGAAGCAGGTCGTGATCGACCTCGGCTCCAACGTGGACACGCGGCCCCAGAAGCTGCTCGACTTCGCGGCGCTGGGTTCTGCCATGGCACGGCTGGTGCTCGGAGTGCCCGAGCCCCGCGTCGCAGTGCTCAGTGTTGGCGCAGAAGAGGGCAAGGGGAATAAGCAGGTAAAAGAGGCGACCGAGCTGATCAGGCAGACCAGCCTGAGGTTCGTTGGCAACATCGAGGGCCACGACCTGCCGTTCGGCAAGGCTGACGTGGTAGTCTGCGACGGCTTTGTGGGCAACGTCGTGCTGAAGCTGACCGAGGGACTTGGCGAAGCGGTATCCCGCGAGGTAATGAACAAGCTCGGCGACACCCCACAGGCCAAAGAGCTTGCCCAGCACCTGTACGACCTGATGAACGTGGTTGAGGTCTACGGCGGGGGGCCGATCTTCGGAGTGAAGGGCGTCGCCATAATCGGCCACGGCCGGGCCAAAGCGCCGGCGGTCGCCAACGCGCTACGCACAGCGAAGATGGTTTTTGAAAAGGGCTACGTTGAAGCGGCAGCCGCAGAGCTGGCCGCCGTCCGCTCCCAGGTCAAGACGCCGCCCGCCGCGGGCTAAGCCGTTCCGGGGACCCTATGGCAGATAAACCGCGCAGCGCCCTCGTCACCGGGGCATCAAGAGGCATTGGGCGTGCCATCGCGTTACGCCTGGCTGCGGCTGGCCACCGCGTCGCCGTGAACTACCGCACGCACAAGGAAGAGGCCGAGCTCGTCGCCGGCGAGGTCCGGCGGCTGGGCGGCTCGGCGGTGATTGTCGGCGGCTCGGTCACTGACAAGGGCGCGGTCGAGGGCATGTTCAAGGAGGCCGAAGCTGCGCACGGGCCGGTCGAGATACTGGTCAACAATGCGGGCATCATCAACGACTCGCTGTTCATGCGCATGAAGGACGAGGACTTTTTCAAGGTCATCGAGACGAACCTGCACGGGACGTTCTACTGCACCAGGATTGCCGTACCGGGCATGGTCCGCAACCGGTGGGGCAGGATCATCAGCATCTCGTCTGTGGTGGGCATGCGCGGCAATGCCGGCCAGGCCAACTACTCGGCGTCCAAGGCCGCGGTCCACGGGCTGACGCAGTCGCTGGCCAAGGAGCTGGCGACGCGGAACATCACCGTGAATGTCGTGGCCCCCGGCTACGTCCACACAGCCACGTCGGACGTCCTCAACGAGGAGCAGAAGCAACGTGTCTTGAGCTGGATCCCGATGGGCCGTTTCGGCGAGCCTGACGAGGTCGCGCCGCTCGTGGCCTTCCTGGCCTCCGAGGATGCCCGCTACATCACCGGGGACGTGATCCGTGTTGATGGGGGGATGGCGATCTGACCGGCCCCGGTCCTGCTGGCCGCGAGTTCGAGGGCAAGGTGGCCCTGGTGACCGGCGCGTCCCGGGGCATCGGCAAGGCGATCGCGCTCGAGCTTGCCCGGCGCGGGGCTGGTATCGCCTTCAACTACTTAAAAAACCACGCCGCCGCCCGGGAGACAGAGTCGGAAATCCTGGCAACCGGCGTGCCTTGCCTGCGCCTGCGTGCCCACCTTGGCGACGAAGAGGCCATCGGTGCGCTGTTCAGCCACGTCCAGCAGAAGTTCGGCCGCCTCGACATCCTGGTGAACAACGCCGCGTCCGGCGTGATGCGCCCGTCCACGGAACTAGAACCGAAGCACTGGGACTGGACGCTCGACATCAACGCCCGCGCGCCATGGATGTGCGCGGTCGCAGCGGCACGTATGATGACCGCGGGCGGGCGGATCGTCAACATCTCCAGCCCGGGCTCGACGCGGGTCCTGCCGAGCTACTTCCCGGTCGGCGTGTCCAAGGCGGCGCTGGAGGCCGTGACGCGCTATCTCGCGGTCGAGCTCGCGCCCAGGGGCATCTCGGTCAACGCCGTTTCGGCGGGTTTCGTGAGCACAGGCGCGCTCGACGCTTTCCCCGGCGAGGTGGCGGCCAAAGAGCTGGCGGCGCGCCCCACCCCGGCAGGCAGGCCGGTGACGCCCGAGGACGTGGCGAAAGTGGTCGCCTGGCTGTGCGGCGAGGGCGGCGAGATGGTCAGAGGCCAGGTGATCCTGGTGGACGGCGGCGAAACTCTCTTGTCGCGCTAGTGTCCCGGCTCCGATGCGGAGCTCCTATTTGACCCCTCATCCGCACCCCCCTGCGGTGGGCACCCGTCTCCCGCAAGGGGAGAGGGAATGAAGCACCTGGCTCAGAAGTTCGCGGACCGGACCCTAGCCCGTGGCAACGACCAGGTTGCCGGTCACAGGGAACGCAGCCACCTCAGCGTGCCCCGATGCTGTTGCCAGACGCGTCCCGGGCTCAGCGTGGGCACGACGGACCAGGCACAAGCCGATGTGCCGACGGAGCGCCGGCGAGTACGACGCCGATGTGACCACGCCAGCCCGGGAGTCGCCCGCCTGGAGCGCCTCACCGTCGATCAGCGGAGTGGCCGACACCAGCCCGGCGAGGGTCCGTTGCACTTTGTCGTACGTGTCGAGCCGGGCGATCACTTCCTGGCCGACATAGCACCCCTTCGTGAAGCTGACCAGGCCCGCCAGGCCAACTTCAAGCGGGTTCGCGCCGTCGGTCAGCTCGTGACCGTGCACAGGGACTCCGCGCTCTACCCGCACGGCCTCCCAGGCTGCTGCCCCCGCCGGGACCGCACCGCGCCTGGCGGCAGCCTCGATCAGCGCGCCAGACGCCG
>CAYWBD010000159.1:0-12208 GCA_964456315.1 uncultured Thermoflexus sp. | reverse complement strand
CCATTGACCGGCGGTTTGAACCGTACCATGTGGCAATCCCCGGAGCCTCCGGCTCGCCGGAGGCGGCGGCCGCCAGGGCTGCACACGACGTGTTGGTAAACATCCTGCCGGGCCAGGCCGCCTCGCTCGACGCGACATACCATGCCTACTTGGCCGCGCACGGCCTGGCTGAGGACGACCCCGGCGTGGCAGTGGGCCAGGCGGCCGCTGCCGGCATCAACGCTTTGCGGGCCACCGATGGGCGGGTACCGAACCCGCTGCCGCCGCCATTCCTCGGTGGCACTGGCCCGGGCGAGTGGCGTCCAACGCCGTCCTACCAACCCGGGCCACCTCCGTCATTCGCTCCGATGGCGGTCCCGTGGATGGGCAGTGTTACGCCCTTCACGCTGAAGAGCGGGGACCAGTTCCGCGCCAAGGCGCCGCCGCCTTTGGGCAGTAGACAGTACGCCAAGGAATACAACGAGGCCAAAGCTCTCGGAGCCCGCTTCAACAGCGCTCGCACCGCGGAGCAGACCCAGCTTGCCTATTTCTACGCCGGTAACAACTTCATCCTGTGGGAGCGAATTCTCCGGGACGTCGCCATGGAGCGGACGGACAACATCGGTGATAGTGCCCGGCTGTTGGCACTGGGCACATTCGCGATCGCCGATGCGTTCATCACCGCCTGGGACAGCAAGCGTGCGTACAACTTCTGGCGGCCGATCACTGCCATCCAGGAGGGCAACAACGACGGCAACCCGCGGACGGTTGGCGACCCGAATTGGGAACCACTCCTCAATACGCCTAACTATCCTGAGAACGCCTCGGGAGCCAATGCCACGGTTGGAGCGCTGACTCGCTCGCTCGAACTCTTCTTCGGGACGGACCAGGTCACGTTCACGGTGTTTAGCCAGCACCCGCTGGCCAGTCCCAACACGATGACATATCACCGCTTCTCGGACCTGGCTCAGGATACGGTGGATGTCCGCATTTACCAGGGGATCCATTTCCGTGACGCGGACTTGGATGGTCGGAAGCAGGGCAGACAGGCGGCACAGTGGGCCTTTGGTCACTTCTTGCAGCCTCTCGACGATGACGACGAGGACAGTGACGACAGCGACGACAGCGACGATTAGCTGACTCACGCCACCCCGGGGCGCCTCCCACGCCCCGGGGTGGGACCGGACCGAGATGACGACTGGAGTCCGCCCCGAGCGGGGCCGGTCACCAAGGGGGGCAGGCCCCGCTCTGGACACACAGCCCATGGAAACCCGCGATGAGCAGGTCGGGGTACACAGAAGCCGCGACGGCCGGGGATACTGGGGCACCAGTTCAACCTGGTGTGGCTGCACTTCGCGTTCAACACGATCGTCTACAGCGTGATGGCAGGGGCCTTCTTCGCCGGCGGGTTCCCAAAGGCGATCTGGGAGTGGCTGGGGCCGCGGCGGCAGTCGCAGGCGCTGGCATAGCGCTGCGACTAGCGTGTCCCAGACTCATTTGTGATGGCGAGCGGGCGGCCCATGCACGGGCTGCCCGCTGCTGTTTCTGGCGGTCTCCGGAGCGGGGTGATTCTTGCGGCCGGGTCGCGTCTGCCCGCTCTGTTTCCGCCAGGTTTGGCGTGGCGATGTAGTGAGGCTATCCTCTGTGCTCAAGCGGCAACTGAGAATCGTCCGAGTCCTGACAAGTTGGGGAATCCGATAGTGCCAGACCCGGCGACGCGGACCGAAAGTCCTGGCCGCCCGAGCGGCACGTCGGCGAATGACATCTTCGTCGGCCGCGAGCGGGAGATGGCGGAGCTCAACGCCGCGCTGGAGGACGCGCTCGGCGGGCGAGGGCGCGTTGTCATGCTGGTGGGGGAGCCAGGCATCGGCAAGACGCGCACCGCGGAGGAGCTTGCGGGGACTGCCCGCCGCCGAGGCGCGGAAGTCCTCTGGGGCCGCTGCCACGAGCAGCAGGGCGCGCCGCCCTTCTGGCCGTGGGCGCAGGTCATCGCGGCGCAAGTGGAGGCGTCGTCTCCGGATAGCCTCAGGGCCGAACTCGGCAAGGCTGCCTCCGTTGTCGCCGAGCTCGCGCCGGCTGTTGCCGAAAAGCTCCCCGGCCTGACGCCAGCCCCGGCAGCCGCGGACCCGGAGTCCGCCAGGTTCCGGTTGTTTGACGCGGTCACCCAGTATCTGTGCCGTGTCGCCAGGTCCCGGCCTCTGCTGATAGTGCTCGATGACCTGCACTGGGCAGACGCATCGTCGCTGAAGCTCCTGGAGTTCGCCGCGCAAGAGGTGTCAGCGGCCAGGCTCGTCATACTTGGGACATACCGGGACGTCGAGGTGTCTCGCAACCACCCGCTGTTCGCTTCGCTCGGCGAGCTGGCCCGGCAGCGGCTGTACGCCCGGGTGCTCCTGCGCGGGGTGTCCGCCGCAGACACGGGACGGCTGATCGAGGCAGTCGGCCGCGTGACACCCCGGCAGGACGTCACCGCCAGGGTCCACGCCGAGACGGAGGGCAACCCGCTGTTCGTGGGTGAGATGGCCCGGCTCCTGCTACAGGAGGGGGTCCTCGTGGACCGGCCCGCCGGGCACGCGCAGCCCTGGGACTTCCGCCTGCCCGAGGGTGTCAAGGAGGTCATCGGCAGGCGGCTCAACAAGCTGTCCGGCCAGGCCAACGAGGCGCTCGCGGCGGCCTCAGTGATAGGTAGGGAATTCGGCCTGGCCACGCTGGCAGCGGTCGGCGAAGGCCTGACGGGCGACGCGCTGGCCGGCGTCCTGGAGGAGGCCGTGCGGGCGCGCCTGGTCGATGAGGACCCGCGCCTGCCCGGCCGCTACCGCTTCTCACACGCACTCGTCCGCCAGACGCTCTACGAGGAGCTCTCGACCACCCGCCGCGTGCGTCTGCACGCCCGCATCGCCGAGGCACTCGAGCGCAGCTACGGGGACGCCTCCGGCGACCATGCCGCGGAGCTCGCGCACCATTACGGCGAGGCTGAGGCCGTGCTTGGCCCCACCGGGCTGGTCAAGCACAGCCTTGCCGCCGGCCAGCGCGCCCTGGCCGCGTATGCATACGAGGAAGCCGAGACGCACTTCGACACGGCGCTGCGGGCGCACGGCGAGCGTGGCGACCTCACCGAAGCCGCGCTCCACGAGGGGCTGGGAAGTGCGCAGGAAGCCTGGGGATCGTCTCCGGCGGCGAGTTCCGATGTGTTCCGCCACATGAAGCGGGCGTTCGAGATCTACCTCGTGGCGGGGGAGGCAGGCCGCGCCGTAGATCTCGCCATCCAACATACGTTCGGCCGGGACCGCTACATGACGGACCTGCTGGCGAAGGCCCTGGAGGTCGCCGCACCAGGTTCCAGGGAGGCCGGACTCCTGCTAACTCGATACGGGGCCGCCTTGGCCGGGGCAAAAGGCGGTTTTGGCAAGGCGAAACAAGCGCTCGACCAGGCGCTGTCGGTCGGCCGCCGGCTTGGCGACGCCGAGGCCTGGGCCCTGGCACGCAGTGCCTCGGTCGACGCCGCAGAACTCCATTGGCAGTCCGCCTTCGAGTCGGCCTTGAAGGCGATTGACGTCTCCAGACGGGCAGGCAACGTCCCGGCTGAGGCCCTCGCCATCTTCGTGGCGGCACTCGCGGCATTCGACCTCGGGCTCATGGCGCAGGCGGTGGACCTTGAAAACTCGGCCCGCGACCTTGCGGCAAAAACGCGCAACCGCGTGCGGCTGCACCAGCTTGCCGATGTTTCGTCCACTGTGGCCCTACTGCTGGGGCAGTGGGAGACCGCTCGCAAGGCCATCGGTCAGATCCTCGAACTCCAACCGCCGGGTCTGGCGCATATCACGGACCGGCTCTATTTGGAGTCCGTCACCGGCCGCCGCGAGGCCTTTGAGGAGCAGATGGCTTGGCTCCGGCAGGGGCTGAAGTCCGACGCGCCTGCCGCCTGGCACTCTAGCTCGGTCTACGCCACCGTATTGTTGTGCGGGGCAGACGATGAAACCCTGCGGAGTCTGGCGCTCGCGGCGGAGCCAGGGCTGCGACTCTCGGATGACATTTGGTGGGACACAGGCAACAGGCTGATGCGGGTAGCGTCAATCGGGATCATCGCCGTCGCATGGGACGACCGCGAAGCAGCGGCCGCGGTGTATCCGGAGCTGAAAGCAGCACGTGCCGCAGGCACACGCCTTGCCGGCTCGACCGCGATGGGCGTCGGCCCAACCTGGACCAGCGTTGACCGAGTGTTGGGGGCCCTTGCGGACATGACTGGCGACCCCACTGCGGCCGCGGGCCACTTCGAGGACGCGCTGGCCTTTTGCCGGCGCGCCAGCTACCGCCCGGAGCTTGCCCAGACCTGCCACGACTACGCAGCCATGTTTCTCGACGAGCGCGGCACTGCCAGCGTGTCAAAGGCGCGCGAGCTTGTCACCGAAGGCCTCGCCATCACGACAGAGCTGGGGATGAAACCTCTCCAGGCAAAGCTTGAGGCGCTCAGCCAACGCCTGGCGACCCGGCGCGGCGGGCGGCCCGAGTACCCGGACGGCCTGACGGAGCGCGAGGTCGAGGTGCTGCGGCTGGTCGCGGCGGGCAAGAGCAACCGTGAGATCAGCGAGTCGCTCGTAATCAGCGAGAACACCGCGATCGCGCACGTCAGAAACATCCTCTCTAAGATCAACGTCGCCAACCGGACAGAGGCAGCCGCGTACGCCCACCGGCACGGGCTAGCCACTCCGCCCACAGAGACGCCTCGCTAGCCCGGCCCTCTCCGCCCGGCGCACGCCGTCCGTCCTTCGACAGGCTCAGGACGAACGGGCGCGGTGTGTGCATGTCCGGGACGCCCGTCATGGTGAAACCGGGTGGATTCTGATCTCAGCCTACCTAATGCTGGGTACGCGCCCAGCCGGGGACGGCAGACAGAAGATGCCTAACCCTGGCGATGTGCGGCACACCCTCTCGGGCCGATGCTCAGTGCTGTCAGGGGCGGCGCCTTGCAGCCCGGACACACCAATCGGCAGTCGCCACCAGCGGCTGGCCGGGGAGCACCCAGGGAGGGTCGCAATGAAGACCAAACTGACCATAGGTGTGATCAGTGCTCTGGCGGCGGTGGCGGCGGTTGGTGCGGCAGTTTCCGCTGACGTGCTTGTCGAGCCGGCGTCGGGCGTCACGCAGCCGGAGGGCTCCAGCCTGGTCGAGAGCGGGGCGACAGACGTGGCATCGGGGATGGCGAGGTTCTACTGGGTGCTCCCAGAGTCCAGGCCTCCGAAGCCGGCCCGGACGAGCATCGCCGTGCGGATGGGGGAGACAGACATCCTCGCCGGTATGCCGGAGTTCGTCTTCATAGCTGTCGAGCCGGTCAGCCCTGAGCTGCCCTTCGAGGCGACGTCGTACACGCTCGGCGCAACGGACATGTTGGACGCGGCGTCCTGGGCCCAGGCCCCGGAACTCCAGGCGCAGGGTGATTTCCTGAGTCTGGTCGAGTGGGAGCTGGCCCGCATCGAGGCGGCGGGATGGTAAGGGGGACTGGCCCGGACCACCTGTCCGGCGCGGCTAGCGGGCCACCTCTTCGGGGGTGGCCCGCTTCGGTTAAGGCGGTCGCAGGTGCTGGCTTAGCGCTGCGACGATTCTGACCCGGACTCAAGTGCGACGACCAGCGGGCCGCCTCTTCGGGGGCGGCCCGCTCCGTTTTAGGGCCGACGCCGGGGCAAGACCGGCCCCAGCTGATCTCGGAATGAGTACTTGTGTGTATGCGCCGTCGCTGGCGGCGCAGCCCAAAGACTCTCAGTCATCGCGATGCGAGAGGCCCACCAGCGGGTTGATGCTCGGTGCTGTCAGGGGCGGCGTCTTGCAGCCCGGACACACAACCCGGCGGTCGCCACCAGCGGCCGCCCAGGCAGCACCCGGGGAGGGTCGCCATGAAGACCAAGTGGACCGTAGGTGTGATCGGTGCTCTGGCGGTAGCGGCGGTGATCGGTGCGGCGGTGTCGGCCGATGTGCTTGTCGAGGCTGTGGCGGGCGTGACGCCGCCCGAGGGCGCTCGGCTCGTCAAGAGCGGGGCTACGGACGTGATCGGCGGCATGGCCACGTACTACTACGTCATTCCGGAGTCCCTTGGCCCGCAGACTGCTGGGGCGGTCGGCAGTGCGCCCGTGATATCCGGCGTGTACGTCGAGGCGGTGGCCGGCGTCAAGCTGCCAGAAGGCGCGCTGCTCGTGACGAGCGGGGCGACTGACGTGGCCGGGGGTATGGCGAGGCTGTACTTCATCATGCCGGAGTCGCGGGCGACAGCGCCGGCCGGGGTCACACGGCCCGAAGGCGCAATCTTCGTGGAGCGCGGGGCGACGGACGTGGCCGGGGGCATGGCCAGGTTCTACTTCGACCTGCCCGAACCCGAGTTCCAGCAGCCTGCGGGGGCGACGACCACGAGCGCCGGGGCGCAGGCTGACTATCCGTGGCTGGTCGAGTGGGAGATGGAGCGCATCGAGGCGGCGGGGTGGTAAGGCGGGACAGGGCCGGATCACGTGTCCGGCACGGCAAGCGGGCCACCTCTTCGGGGGTGGCCCGCTTCCGTTTACGGCGGGCGCGTGGCCTCGCCTGCGGGGCAATGTCGCCGTAGCCAGGGCCAGGCCGCTGGGCCGTCCTGGCTGCGTCGCAGGCGCGCGATGTCGTCCCAACCGGCCTCGTCTGATCTCAGCCGGAAGGCCATATAGCAACCCCTTGCTATGCCGCGTGCCGGGACACGTTTTCCAAAGATCACTGGACGCCGCGATTTGCGGCGATGGGCCACACGGCAAAGTTGTCCCTGTCGGCCCGGTGCGGGTCGCAGGTGCAGCAGTCCCCGGTGCAACAGGGGACAAGGAGAACAAGGAGTGCAGCGATGGGTGCATACACCAGATACAGCCAGGTCCCCGCCAACCAGTCAGCAACAGCAGTTTCCACAGGAGCAACGTCGATGTTCAAGAAGATAGCCGTAGCCGCCATCGTCGTGGCCGCGGTCGTAGCCTCAGTGATAAGCGCCGGTGCAGCAACGGCAAGAGTCGGCGACCCAATCCGGCACCAGGAACCGATATCCGGCCAGCAGTCCGAGCGACAGTCCCCCGACCCCTTGCTGGCCTTCGTCCTGAGCCACTACCCGCTCCCAGGCGACCCGCACGACGCCGAGGCATCGGTGGCAGACCTGATGAGCGCCTACGACGGCGGTGAGCAGGACACGTCGGACCCGTTCATCCGGTCGGTCGCAGCGGAGGTCCTGCGCAACTACCCGATGCCCGGTGGAGACGCCGACGCCAGGGCGAGCTTCGCCGAGCTCTACAACACTGCGATGGCGTCCTACCGGCCAGCCGACAAGGTCGAGCAGCCCGTGGCCCGGGTGCTCGTGCCGGCCGACGTGGTCCGTGAGCCCGGCGACCCGGTCGACGCCAACGCTGAGCGCCTGTACGCGCTGGCATCGGCGCAGACGCCCGCCACGGCGTCGAGGGGCCCCGGCGTGGCGGCGCTGGCAGCGGCAGGCAATTTCGGCGACGCGCCCTTCGTAGGCGAGGTTGCAGCCGGCGTGCTGCGCTCGTTCCCGATGCCGGGCGACCCGTACGACGCGGAGTTCAGCTTCGCCGAGCTTTACGCCGCAGCGTTCGCCAGCTACGTGCCTCGCTAGCCGGTGACGTGTACGGAAGCGGTCAGGGTCCTGGTTCCCGGCTGACGTGGTCCGGGAGCCAGGCGACCCGCATTACGCAGCGGCCGTCCGGGAGATCGCACTGAATGTGGCCCGCGAGGACTTCTCCGGGTCGGCAGGCAGGCCCTCACAGTCGACAACCGTCTACACCACTCCATTCACCAGAGCCGCACCGATTGCACCCGGGGCGGCTCTGGCGCGTTAGGGGGGGAACGGCTGGAGACGCCGTGGGTTGCCGGTCGCGTTGAGCCTGTCGAGGGGCCGGGCCCAGGTGGAGGCTTCTCCCTCACCCTCAGCCCTATCCCGCTGGGAGAGGGGACGGTGGCGCCCGGTCGCGTTGAACCTGTCGGAGGGTGGCGCGGCTGTCGTGCCTGTGGCGTACCGTATTCCCGCCGCGGAATGAGTATTCCCCCGCGAGGAAAGCTACGGAGGCGCACGATGCAGCTCGGCTACTTTGCGATGCCGCTCCACCCGCCAGGGTCCAACTTCACTCAGACGGTGCAGGCGGACCTTGAACAGGTAGTTTTTCTTGACCGGCTCGGCTGCCATGAGGCGTGGATCGGCGAGCATTTCACAGCCGAGTGGGAGAACATCCCCGCGCCGGACCTGTTCATCGCCAGCGCGCTCGCCCGTACCAAGAACATCGTGCTGGGCACGGGCGTCACGTGCATGCCCAACCACAACCCGTTTGTGCTGGCGCACCGCATCGCGCAGCTCGACCACATGGCGAAAGGGCGCTTCTACTGGGGAGTGGGCGCGGGAGGGTTCCCCGGCGACCTTGAAGTGTTCGGCTACGGCGAGGGCAAGAAGGACAACCGCGTGATGACCCGCCACGCCGTCGATGCGGTCCTTGAGCTCTGGGACGACCCGAAGCCGGGCGCGCGCCGGACGCCGTTCTTCGATTACACGGTGCCTCAGCCTGAGGAGGACATCGGGCTGCGCGTGCACCTGAAGCCTTTCCAGAGGCCGCACCCGCCGATCGGCGTCGCGGGGGTGACACCGAAGTCGGGCACGCTGGCGCTGGCGGGGGAGCGCGGCTGGCTCCCGCTGTCCATCAACCTGGTGCCCACGTGGGTGCTCAAGACGCACTGGCAGGCCGTCGAGGAGGGCGCCGCGAAGGCCGGACGCAAGCCCGACCGGTCGCAGTGGCGCATCGCCCGCGAGGTGTTCGTGGCGAAGACAACGAAGGCGGCTCGCGCCGAGGCGCTGCGCGGCGTGCTGCGGCGCGACTGGGACGGCTACTTCTACCGCTTGCTGAAGCGGGACAACCTGCTCGGCCTCTGCAAGATAGACAAGAACATGCCGGACTCCGAGGTGACGGCGGAGTACATGGTGGACAACGTGTGGGTCGTCGGCAGCCCGGACGATGTCGCCGCCAAGCTGGCAAAGCTGCACAAGGACGTGGGCGGGTTCGGGGTCCTCTTGGCCATGGCGCACGAGTGGTCGCCGCGGGCGGCGTGGGAGAGGTCGTTCAAACTGCTGGCAGGGACTGTGCTGCCGCAGATGGGCGGGTGAACCCGTTCGCCCTGAGCCCGTTGAAGGGCGAACTCGAATAGTGCCCCTCACCCTCGCCCTCTCCGGGCGGGAGAGGGGATTGGAAAGCGTCCCTCGATCAGCGCGGCGCGAGCGGTCAGGGCCTCGGCAACGGTTCAAGCCGTGGCAGCGGCCAAACGCGGCCCCTC
The DNA here is from genome assembly GCA_964456315.1 of uncultured Thermoflexus sp. GTDB lineage: Bacteria > Chloroflexota > Dehalococcoidia > Lucifugimonadales > Lucifugimonadaceae > SHXW01. Next base: position 2,905 of record CAYWBD010000159.1, on the reverse strand, counting down.
GACAAGCTCGGGGCGAGCGGGAAAGGTCGCTGCGGCATGCGCGACCAGCGCAGAAGGGGACACGCGGCCCTAGAACAGGTTGTGGGACTGGCCGCCGTCCACGTTGATGCAGGAGCCGGTGATCAAGTCAGACTGCCGTGATGCCAGGAACGCGACGGTCGCCCCCACGGGCTCTGGCCAGCCGAACTTGCCCATGGGCAGGTTGCGGGCGATGAACTCGTCCACGACCGGCTTCGGGTTGCCCTGCATGAAGCGCTCCCAGCCGCCGCCGGGGAAGATGATCGAGCCGGGCGCCACGCTGTTGACGGTCACGCCGTCCTTGCAGACGCTGAGCGCCAGGTGCTTCGAGACCGCGATCATGCTGGCCTTGGCGGTCATGTAGGGGGCCGAGCCGCCGCCCCACTCGCGCCCGTAGATGGAGGCGATGTTGATCACCCGCCCCCACTTGCGGGCCTGCATCTTCGGCACAGCGGCCTTCATAAGCCGCACTGCGGACCACAGATTCAGGTCCATGGTGCGGATGAAGTCCTCCTCGGTGGCTGCCAGGGTGTCTTTGGTGCCCAGGCTGCCGCCAACGTTGTTCACCAGGATGTCGAGCTGGCCGAGGTCCCGCTCCACGTCCGCAAGCAGCTTCGCCGGCACGGCCTTGTCCGACAGGTCCGCGGTGTAGCTGGTCGCCTTTACGCCGAGCTTGCGGAGCTCATCGGCTGTCTCTTTCAGCCGGTCTTCGCCGCGGGCGCAGATGGCGACGTTGACGCCTTCGCGGGCGAGCGCGGTCGCCGAGGCCCGGCCCAGGCCGCGGCTTCCGCCGGTGACGAGTGCGACCTTGCCTTTGATGCCGAGGTCCATGTGAAGTCCTCCTGGTGTGCCCGGCCCCGGTGAAGGGCAGGGCGGTTGAACGGGGCTGTTGGCAATGGGACGGGCGGACGAGCGTCTGCGGTTGGACGCCGGTCCGGTTCGTTTCCGCTGCGATCTGGGTGGCAGGCCAACGCCGAAGCGACTGGCAGTAAACGTCGCCGGAGCCGGAGCCGTGCCTGTCACGCCGGGCGATTCTAGCTCACACTGCGCGCCGGAGACAGCCCGAGCGAGTGGCCGGGCGACTGCGGTAATGCTCAGGTAACCGGGAACAGATCAGTATTGTGCTGTGGGCAGGCGTGAGTTTGGGGAGGTGCGGCGATTTGAGTTGGAGAGGTGAGGGTTCTACCTTGACGGCCCAAATTGGGGTGGTGTATCGTGGCCCGGTGCCGCATCGTATTCGCGCGGCGCTTTTTTTCGCTCGTCAGTCAATGCCGGGGATGCGCTGCTGAGCGGGTACGGTGGGAGCGGTACTCGCGAACGCGCAGAGTGAGCCATTCTGGCTCCGGCATGCTCTGAAGCGGTGGTTCAATCAGGTCGCCGGGCCGGACGTCTGGCGGCTCAGGAGAAACCCGATGCAAGGCTCCGTGATGCCGAGGCGCTGGATCATATCCCTCGCTTTGGTGGGACTGGTTTCCCTGCTGGCGGCAGTGTACCCCTCGGTCTGGAGTGGCCCGGCCAGCGCCGCCACGCCGCCGAGCACCCTGCCCGCCGACAACGCCGCCTCATGTGAGGTAAACGCGACCGGGTTCACGGTCAACGCCGGGACCACTGTGTCACTGTCTGTGAACATCAAAGACGGCAACGGGGTAGTCAACAACAACCTGGTGGGTCTGTCCTTCGAGTGGCTGACTTCCGGCGGCTCGCTGGGCAGCCCGACATCCCGGACAACGACCTACACCGCGCCGTCTTCGGGCGGGACGTTCTTCGTTGACCTGACGGTGCGCCAAGAACAGTTCGCCGGCCCGACGCTGCCCACGTTGCCGGATCTTAGGGTCGTCTGCACGTTCCCGTCTGGCGGGCACACCATCACCGTGACCGTTACGACCCCGGGCCCCGCGGCCACGGCGACGCCACTGCCCGTCAACCCGCCCGGCGCCATCCCGACTATCACGACCACCCAGCCCAACACCAACATCAGCGTGGTGACACCGGCGCAGGGCGGTTCGGTGACTTCGTCGTCCAACCCGAACATCCAGGTGAACGTGCCCCCGGGCGCCGTCACCGGCTTTGCGGGTATCCAGGTGACGACCGTCACATCCGCAGCGGCACCGGCGCCAGCGGCAAACCTGTTCAAATTCGGTAGCACAGTCGTCGACGTGAAGTTCACCGACGCGGCAGGCGTGCCACTGGCCAGCTTCACCGCAGGCGTGCCAGTAGAAGTCTGCCTGCCCTACACCGACGCTGACGCAGCAGGCGCACTCGGGGGTACGCAGGGCCTCGGGATCTGGCGCTACAACGCCCTAGCCGGCGCCTGGGTCCCGCTGGTGACGCGTATCGACCCCATCGCCAAGCGGCTCTGCACGAGCACGTCGCAGTTCTCGGTGTTCGCCGTAGGGCTTGCGCCGATACCGCCCACTGCTACCCCTGCCCCTGCCGGGACGGCGACCGCTGCTCCACAGGCCACTGCCACCCCCGTGCGCACCCCGACGCCAGGCGCCAAGCTCCCGGTCACCGGTGACTACACGCCGGGCGGATCGGGGCTGATGATCGCAGCGTTGGTGGGCCTCGCATTCGTTGGCATCGGCGTGATTGCCATGCGGAGGTCCCGCCGGTCAAGCGCCCGATAAGCCAGGGGGCCTGGCAGGCTAGGTACGTTGGATAATGAGAGGGACCCGGCAACGGGTCCCTCTCTGTTTTTGCTGCCGGTGCCCGATCGCCTGATTCAAGAAGGGCACGGCGCCCCTGCTACCGGAACCGCCGTGCCCGCAATGGGTCCCTCTCTGTTTTGCCTTCCATATCGAACACCCTGAGCAACGACACGCTATCCTCCCCGGCCGTCGGCGACGGTGCCCGCGTAACCGGCCGGCGCCAGGCGATCACCGCGGCT
>CAYWBD010000158.1:0-5126 GCA_964456315.1 uncultured Thermoflexus sp. | reverse complement strand
TGAACGGGTCGCGGCCGATGAGGAGCGGGCCGTACCAGTCGTGGACGGCGGCCTCGACTACGCTGGAGGCGTACCAGGTCTCCCCCAGACCGGTGATGCCCTGGTCGGTGTGGACCTGGACCCAGATGATCTGGTCCCGGTAGTTCTTCTGGGGGGCGCGCAGGCGGATGGTCTCGATCTTGGTGATAAGCATGGCTGTTGCGTATGTCCTGGCGTGCCGGCCGGCTGCGGTTCAGAAAGCCGCCGGAGTATAGTCCTGCGCCACGTCAGAGCGCGGGCGCGGTAGAATCCCCCGGTTGTGTGTCAGCCATTGAGGAGGGACCCTCACCCCCGGTTTTCGCAGGGGCAGGCCTGGCCCTCTCCCAGTAGGAGAGGGGAGTACCGACCCCCTGTTCGCGTTGGAGAGGGGAGTATCGCCGGAGCACTTATGAAAGCAGCACGTCTCGCAGCGCCACAAAAAATCGAGTTCGTCACGGCCGAGAAGCCGAAGGCCAAAGACGGCGAGTGCCTCATCAAGATAGAGCAGGTGTCCATCTGCGGGTCCGACATTTACCTCGAATACAGGAAGGACCTGCCTGAGGAGGAGTACCCGTTTATCCCGGGCCGGCCCTGCCATGAGTGCGCGGGCGTGGTCGTGGAAAGCCACTCACCCGATGTCAAGGAGGGCCAGCGCGTCATCGTCATACCTCGGCTGGGCGCGGGCATGGCGGAGTACGTCGTGCAGACTCCGGACCGCATCATTGCGCTGCCGTCGTGGGGCGGGCTCGACGAGTGGGTCATGTGCCAGCACTCGGGCACTGTGCTCTACTCTGCCAAGCAGTGGGGCAACCCCATGGGCAAGCGCATCGGCGTGCTGGGCCAGGGCGGCATCGGCCTGAGTTTCACGATGATCGCAGAGAAGCAGGGGGCCCTGCAGGTGATCGGCCTGGACCTGCACGACTACCGGCTCAAGAAGTCGCTGGAGCTGGGGGCCACCGAGACCATCAACCCGTCAAAGGAGGACCCTGTCGCGGCGGTCAAGAAACTGACCGGCGGGAAGGGTCTGGACGTGGTCGTGGACGCCACCGGCGCACCGGAGGGCCTGGAGACTGCGCTGAAGCTGGTCAACAAAGAGGGGCTTGTCATAGGTTTCAGCCTGGTGCCGTCGAAGGCGGTGTCGTTCACGCAGTTCGAATGGATGGTTAAGAACGTGACCATGCGCGGCACGACGGTCGCGGCGACGGACCAGCCGGTGAAAGAGATACGGGAGATCGTCGCCTTGCGTGACCGAGGCTGGATAGACCCGGGCAAGCTGAAGACGCACAACTGGACGTGGGACCGCATGTCGGACGCGTTTGAGATGTATGCCGACCAGAAGGACGGCGTCATCAAGGTGGCGCTGGCGGTGACATAATCGGCGCTCGCGACGTGTGCGCCCGGCGTCACGCGAGTTGGACGCGTGGGTGCTCGACGGCATAAGAGATTCATCGGCCCTCGCAGGGCCTCAGAACGACATAGCAGGAGGAGAGAGCCCATGCCCCCGGTAGCAGTTGGACAGAAGGCGCCAGATTTCACGGCGGTTGACTGGGACAACAAGCCGTTCAGCCTGAGCAGCCTGAAAGGGAAGAAAGTGGTGCTGGCCTTCTTCCCGGCTGCCTTCTCAGGTGTGTGCGACAAGGAAATGTGCGCGTTTAGGGACTCGCTGGCTGAGCTGAACCGTGTGAACGCGGAGGTTGTGGGCATCTCAGTTGACGGTCGCTGGACTCTTAAGGAGTTCAGGACCAAGCACGGACTGACGTTCCCGCTGGTCAGCGACTGGGACCGCGCGGTGGTCAAGAAGTACGGTGTCGAGTGGCCCAACTTCGGCGGCGTGCAGGGCTACGTGGCAGCCACACGTTCCATATTTGCCCTGGACAAGGACCACAACGTGCGCTGGTCGTGGGTCACCGACCAGCAGGGGAAAGAGCCTGACTATGCGGCGGTGAAGGCGGCGGTAGCTGCGATCAAGTGACATTCGGCGCATCGCGCCCAATGTCATCCTGAGCAAAACGACGGACCTCTCAATGATTGGAGCGCCGCGCCGCGCCCCCCTCCTCGACACCGCCCCTGCCGTGGCGTAGCCTCTCGCCGCGTTATTCAGACGCGCAAGGAGGCCCACAGTGGCGAAGTTTTCCCGTGTCGACCTGACCGCTTCGTACAACCGCGCCCGTGACGACGCCTCGCCCTGGGAGGACCGCACTGCGGCTGCGGCTGCCCGGCTGCCGGGCGGGCGGCAGGTGTTCTGGGGGATACCCTTTTCGGCCGGTGCCGCGAAGGCGGGTGAGCCGGGGCTAGTCGTGGCCGGAGACCGCGGGTCGACCAAGGCGGTCGTTCTCCCGCTGACCGGCACGGCCAGTCATATCGTGTTAGCGCACTTCTGCGACTCCCGCGCCCGGACCAGCGTCGCCGGTCAGACGCGGGACTATGCGATGCCTGTGGTGACTGCGCCCGGCGAGCACCTGGCCGACTATGTGCTGGTGTTCGTAGATGGCTCTGAGCACCGCACGGCCGTCAGGCGCCGCTTTGAGGTCAACCAGGCGCTAAGCCGTTCTCAGAGCGGCTTTGTCTGCCGGCCGCACCAGGGCCTGACTCCCGTACCGTTCCGCGGCCCCTATCCGGAGGACATGTGGGGGCGTTACCAGACCGGCGTCTCGATAGGCCCGGCCGGTCCGCCGGCAGCGCCACGCGACGACCTCGGTGCGAGGACTCAGCCCGCGCCGTCGTGGTCCATCTACGCCCTGCCCAACCCGCACCCGTCGAAGCGCATCACGGCATTGAGGATCGAGCCGACTGGTGCGGCTGCGATAGGGATCGGCGCGGTGACAAAGTTCACCGGCGTGTCGCACCCACTGCGGCATCAGCGGCTGGAGACGGTGCGCGTTGACCTGCAACGCGGAGTCGACCGCGCTGCCGCGGCGGCCGGAGCCAGCATCGACATGGGCGTGATCGCCCGCCGCTACGAAGTCGCGGGTTTCGACCCCGACGACTGGCTCACCGCGCCTGTGAAGGGCCGCGGCGAAGCGCCGGACAGGCCGCCCAAGTCGCTTGCGCTAGACATCGCCGGGTCCACCGACGCCACCCTGACGGTCGCGGGCGGAGAGCTCTCCGTCGGGGACCTCTATCAGAAGCATCAGGCGCGCAGTCCGGCGGCGGGTGCCAGGGCTGCGAGTGGCGCAACTGTCAGCGCGCAAGTCCTCACTCCGATGCGCACGTGGGTGCACGGGAGGGTCCTCGACGCGTCCACTGGTAAGCCGACGGCCGCCCGCATCCACTTCCGCTCCGAGGATGGCCGCTACTTTCCCCCGTACGGCCACCGCCATGAGGTGAACGACAACTGGTTTGAGGACTACGGTGCGGATGTCAAGCTCGGTGACACGCCGTACGCCTACGTTGACGGGACGTTCCAGGCGGAGCTGCCGGTGGGGCCTGTTTACGTCGAGGCGTTCAAGGGGTTCGAGTACGCGCCACTGCGCGCCCGCCTGGAGGTCAAGCCGGGGCAGCGGGAGCTTGACGTCACGATCGACCGGGAGTTCGACCTGCGCCAGCAGGGCTGGATTACCGGCGACACGCACGTGCACTTCATCTCCCCGGAAACGGCGCGGCTGGAGGGCCAGGCCGAGGGCCTGAATGTGATCAACCTGCTGGCGGCACAGTGGGGTGACCTGTTCACCAACGTGGGCGACATCACGGGCCGGCTGTCCGGGTCCAGCGCGGACGACATGCTGGTCTGGGTGGGCACCGAGAACCGCAACCACTTCCTCGGCCACATTTCGATGCTCGGCACGCAGGGCCAGCCGGTCTTTCCGATGTCTACGTCGGGCCCGACCGAGGGTTACTTCGGGGATACGACTCTGCGCGCGATGTCTGAGTGGGCGGACGAGTGCAAGGCCAAGGGCGGCCTGGTCGTAGTGCCGCATTTCCCCAACCCGCACTCGGAGATCATCGCTGAGATCGTGCGCGGCCGCGTTGACGGCGTGGAGTTCTGGGACTTCTGGACACCGACGATGGACACGTTCTCGTTCCACGAGCTCTATCGCCTCCTCAACTGCGGGTACCGCGTGGCGGTAGTGGGCGGAACGGACAAAATGTCGGCTGGCATGCCGGTCGGCAACGTCCGGACATACGCCCGCGTGGGCGACGACGACCTGAGCTTTGACTCCTGGGCACGTGCCGTCCGGGCTGGCCGCACCTACACGACGAGCGGGCCTGTGATGCGTTTCGCGGTTGAAGGGCGCCAGCCGGGCGACGAAATCAAGCTGCCTGCCAGAGGGGGCAGCGTGCACGTGGAGGCAGAGGCGACGTGCCTGTCCGGGCCGATACACCGGCTGGAAGTCGTCTACAACGGCAAGGTGGTGGCGCAGGCGTCATCGAAGCAAGGGGCGACGTCACTGAAGATCTCGGAGGAAATCAAGACCCCCGGGTCCGGCTGGCTTGCGGCCCGCTGCTTCTCACAGCACCGGGCATGGAGCTGCTGGCCACAGCACATCGCCGCGCACACCTCGGCGGTGTACGTGAAGGCAGGACGTGACGAGGTCTTCGACAACCCCACTGCGGAGTACCTGGTGACGGTGATGCAGGGCGGGATTGCCTGGCTGGACACGCTGGCGACACGGGACACGCCGGAGCGTCACGCCGCGATCAGGCGCGTGTTCGAGGACGCCATCGCCCAGGTCCAGGCCAAGCAGCACGCCCACGGGCACCCGCACTGAGGTCGTGACGCGCAAATAGGCCACAAGGTCGTCCGTCCGATGGCGATCTGACGGTATCGAGTTGACGGTGCGCTGGGTATCACGCGATCCGGGGCCGACTATGTGGCTATTGCCTACTTTGCGTACTTCTTGACGTTTTTGGGGTTCAGGTCCAGCCCGAGGCCCGGCTTGTCGGGGTACGGGGACCACATGCCGTCGGCGGGCTTGGGGTACTCGGTGAACCACACGTCGTCAGATGTCTCTGACACGCCCAGGTACTCGACGATGCGCAGGTTCGGAGTGGCGCAGGCGGTGTGCAGGTGGACAAGCTGCACGGCGTGCGGGGCGACAGGCAGGTTGAAGGCGTGGGCCAGGTGAGCCACCTTCATCCACTCTGTGACGCCGCCCACGCGGCCGATG
>CAYWBD010000157.1:0-5145 GCA_964456315.1 uncultured Thermoflexus sp. | reverse complement strand
CTTGCGACGAGCGCGGTCTCGTACTGTTCCACCAGAATTATCTCCAGCACAACATTCTCGAAGCCGGCGCACACTGGGCTGATTCGCCGTGGCGTTCGGCGAACAACATCAACGACACCGGCTTCCCCGAACCGCCGCCCTACGCCGGCGACAAACGTATTTTCCAAGCCGAATTGTTCTACGACGTGACGCATCCGGTGCGTCGCAGATTGCACGAGGGTTACATCCGCCAATGCCTCGACAATTTCAAAACGAACGCGAACGTCATCCAGTTCACGAGCGCCGAGTTCACCGGCCTGCTCGAACGCAATCGCGTCCGCATCAGCATCGACCGCAAAGGGGGCTGCAAGGACAGAGCCTCCACAGAGTGGAGATCCACGTGGTCGTCGAGCGCTCGTGGAGGAGGGTCAAATTCGTGGATGGCTCCGACAGCACGTGCACGGTGGCAACTGTGTCCGTGTCGAAGCGATCTTTCCCCGCCCGTCTGCCTGGGCGGACGGCTCCCCGACAATCTGGTTCGACGATCGAACACCGCCGGAGTTTCACGCACCCAAGCGCTCGCGGCTTTGGATCAACGGTCGTTGAACAATATTTCCTCATAGCGTGACCTGAAGTCCTTCTCCTCCCCGCCCGCCATGGCATTGGGGGCTGGAACCGGCGCAGGCGCGGGCGGCCCGGCCCGCGGCACTCGCCCGCGTAACGGCTTCGGAGGGGTTCCCCGGCCGGCCACCGGCCCGGGCGTCCTGCAGGCCCAGTTGTGCACTGCCGCAAGTCTTTTTTGCCCTTAGGCAGGACGCCCGACGACGTATAGAATAGCGATCGTGAGATTACTTGGCCGTGCAAAACGGCCGAACGCTAACTCAAAACGACAGCAATCAGCCACGAAGCAATTGGAAACGACCGGTATTGTCCACGGTAGGCCGGTCGAAGCCAAGGTCGGCGAGGCTGCTGAGCGACGAGTTCGCGCCCGGTCCCCCGCGGCGGACGGTCTCGGCGGGCGGTGTGCGCCGGAGGCTGGACAACCGTCTGAAGCGCTACATCGTCTGGGCAGCCCTGGAGGACATGTCACGCGGGGCCATCGCAGACGACATCGGCGTCAGCAAGTCCACGGTAAACGCCTTCTTGGACAAGTTCTCCAGGGAGACTGCGAGTGCCGCCGACATTGGGCTGGTGGTCGAGCAGCCGAAGCGTGGCGACCCGGCGGACTCCGAATGGCTGTGCCGGATATGCGGGCGCACATTGCAGGAGCCTGGCCCTGCGGCCTTTCACGCCACCGAGCACCTCGTCCCGGACCTGTACGAGAAGCTATTTGGGTGGCAGCCGGGGCGCACTCCCGGCTTGCGCTCTGCGCCACGACCACCCGTGGCCCGGCCACGACGCTGAGCACGCGCCAGTCTTCCCGTTGGTGTGGATAAGCTAGTGGGCGCAGGTGGCCTGCCTCGGCACCGCGGGCTCGGAGGCCGTCAATGGTGAGTTCAATGTCTCTGCCAGCAAAACTGAGGGCCGCGATCACGGCCCGGGTCAGCACCCGGGAACAGGCCGACGGCGGTACTTCCCTCGACACGCAAATCGCGCTCTGCCGGAAATACGCACAGTCACGCGGCTATGAGGCCGTCGAGGCACTGGTGGTCCGCGAGGACCACACCGGCACTGACTTGGACAGGCCCGGCCTCAAGAGGCTCCTCGATGCAGCCGGCGCCCGGACATTCGACGTCCTCGTCATATACACGCTTGACCGGCTGTACCGGCCCAAGGAAGAGGGCGACGAGTGGCGGGTGCTCGAGCTGATGGACCGCTTCAAGCGCCACGGGGTGCGCGTCGAGTTCGCAGACGGGTCGGTCCCTCACTCCGGGCCTTTCGCCAGCCTGGTGGGCATCTTCGAGAGCTGGCGGGCAGGAGAGGAGCGGAGGAAGATCATCGAGAGGACAACACGTGGCCGGGCAGCCAGGGTGGCCGAGGGCAGGTTCCTTGGCCGGCCGCCCTACGGCTACCGGAAAGACGCGGAGATGAGACTCGAGCCTGACCCGGAGCGGACACGCATCGTAATTTTCATCTACGACCAGTATGACAGCCAGCGCATCGGCGTGCGCGAGCTTCAGAAGCTGCTCACCGGCAGGTTCCCATCTCCGTCGGGTGGGACGCTCTGGTACCAGGGCACAATCCACCGCATCCTCACGAGCGAGTTCTACTGGTCGGGCAGACACCCGGCAGGGCCATCTTGCCCGCCAATCATCACCAAGGATCAGGGGGCGAGGGTGCTGGCCCGCCTGAGGTCCAACTCACGGCTGAAGACCGGCAGGAAGGACCGCTGGCCGCTGCAGGGCAGGCTCGCCTGCCACTGTGGCGGCGCCTGGCGATGCCAGCCCGCCCGGAGGCGTCAGCCCGCCGACTACTACTGCCGCAACCGCTATGCCGACGCCCCCGCGGTCTTAAGGGGCGCTGACGTGTGCACCGTTCCAAGGCAGCGGAAGAGGTCTCTCGAGATAGCCGTCTTCAACGTAATCAAGGAGGCCCTCAGCGACCGTGAACACCTGGCCCGGGCCCTGGAAGCCTCGCTCAATGCGTTCAAAGCCAGCCAGGCCGAATACTCGGAGCAACTGGGCCCGATCGACCGAGCCCTGACGGAGACGGCACGGCAACTCAGTGAAATAGACCGGGCCCGCATCCGTGGCAGGCTGCCGGTGGCCGAACTGGACGCAGGGGAGGTTGAACTCCTGGCACGCCGGCGCGACCTCGGAGCGCGAAGGGCGGCCTACGACCCCGAACGGCTCCGGGAGTTCGAGGAAGCCAGGGAGTTGCTCCCTGCGGTGGAGCGTCTCCTGGCCTGGGCGGAGACTTATGGCCGCGAGGTCCCCATACGGGGCGGTGGGCCGTTCATCTCCTTCACCCAGCTCGGCGCGCCGCCGGTGGACGAAGAGGCGGCAAAGCTCTGCGCGCTAATCCCTCCTGAGTGGGTGGTCGAGTCGCCCGAGACGCCTGTCCGGGACGGCTGGGCGCAAGACCTGCTGACCGGCCTGCTTGACAGGCTCCATGTCCAGGTGACGATGTACCCTGACCGCGCCGAGATAAGCGGCGCCCTGCCTGTGACGTTGGCGCTAGGAGAGGCGCCGCCTGCGCTGCACGCGTCTCAGGTTCCGAGAGGGCTAGGGTGAGGGGCGCCATCTCAGGAACCGGCCCTCTGGCACGCCTGCAATCGTCACCGCAACAATGCCCGATCGCGCCACAAACGCCCTCATCATCCAATCCGGCGGCTGCACACCCGTCCTGAACCGCAGCCTGTTCGGCGCGGCGCAAGAGGCGCTGTCGGCGCGCGGGATCTCGGGCGTGTTTGGCGCACGCCACGGCATCGAGGGCGTCCTGCGTGACGACCTGGTCGACCTGGGCCGCGTCTCGCAGCTGGCCTGGCAGCGCATCGCGAGGTCCCCCGCGGCCGCGCTCGGCACGACCCGCCACAGCCCGGACCCCGGCGAAATCCCGCTCATCCTCGACCGCATGCGGGCCCGCAACGTCAGGTTCCTCTTCACCATCGGCGGCAACGACTCTGCCGCGACTGCCGACCGCGTTGCCGTCGCGGCTCTGGCCGCCGGGCAGCCGCTCAGCGTCGTCAATATCCCGAAGACGATAGACAACGACCTCGTGCTGACCGACCACACGCCCGGCTACGGCAGCGCCGCCCGCTTCATCGCGCTGGCCACGCTGGGCGCGGGCCTCGACGCCGAGGCCATGTCCGGCGCCGCGCCCATCACGTTCATCGAGGTCATGGGCCGCGACGCTGGCTGGCTCGCCGCGTCAGCCGCGCTTGCGAAGCACGACGAGCGCGACGCGCCCCACGTCCTGGGGCTGCCGGAGGTCCCAATAGCCGAGGACCGGTTCCTGGGTCTGGTCGAAGACGCCTACCGGCGGCATGGATTCTGCGTGGCGGTCATCGCCGAAAACGTGCGCGGCCCCGGCGGGAAGGTCCTGGGCGCTGACGGCCCGCCGGACTGGGTGGACGCCTTCGGGCACGAGTACCACAAGAGCCCCGCCCGCCACCTGGCGCAGCTTGCCGCACGCCGGTTCAAGGTGCGCGTGCGCGACGAAAAGCCCGGCACCATCCAGCGCTCTTTTATCCCGGCCGTATCCGCGGTCGATGCGCGCGAGGCTGAGGCAGCCGGGCGTGCCGCGGTGAACCTCGGCCTGAGCGGCCAGTCCCGTGTCATGGTCACGCTGGTGCGAGAGGTTGACTCACCCTACCGCTGCACCACAGGGACCGCGCCGCTCGACAAGGTCGCCAACGCGGTACGCCGGATGCCCGAGGACTACATCGACCGGGACCGCTACTTCGTCACGGATGCGTTCTTGAGGTACGCCCGGCCGCTGATCGGGCCGCGCCTGCCCGCGCCGGCGCGCCTCGGCTGACGCGAAACGGCGCTCCCACTCGCCCTGAGGCGTTCCCGCTTGCCCTGAGCCCGTCGAAGGGCCCCGCACCGTCCCCTGCGGGTCGCAGCGAGAGGGCCGGGAAAGGGCCCGCCATGCCTCTTCCGAGAAGGCGCGCTTGGCATTCCGCCGCCGCGGCCCGCGGCCCGTCGCCCGAACGACGCTCACGGTCAGGTAACATCTGGCCGCCAATCTGCCCACCACGACTGCGAGGCCACCATGTCCATCAGTAGCGACCGCGAGCTCGCCTTCACGCCGGCCTGGAAGCTCAGGGACCTGATCGTCAAGAAGAAGCTCTCGCCGGTAGAGCTCACGGAGGCGTGCCTGCGGCGCATCGACCTGCTCAACCCCAAGCTCAACGCCTTCTTGACGGTCACGGCGGATATGGCGATGCGCGAAGCCCGCGCAGCAGAGAAGGCCGTCGTCAAGGCTGGCAAGCTCGGCCCGCTGCACGGCATACCCGTCCCGATCAAGGACCTCGAAGGGGTCAAGGGCGTGCGCCTCACCCAGGGGTCGCTCCTGCACAAGGACGACATCGCCCCGCAGGACGCCATCGCCGTGCAGCGCATCCGCGCCGCCGGCGGCATCATCATCGGCAAGACCAACACGCCCGAGTGGGGCCTGTCTGGCTCCAACGAGAACCGGCTCGGCGACCCATGCCGCAACCCGTGGGACCCCGACCGCACGTCAGGCGGGTCCAGCGGCGGTTCAGGCGCGGCCGTGGCATCT